>NZ_JBFAOU010000251.1:0-8674 GCF_040675365.1 Catellatospora sp. NPDC049609
CAGCAGCATCGCGATCAGCAGCGGCACGATGACGATGCTGATCTTGCCAAGGAACTGCAGCAGGTAGATGAGGGCGAAGCCCAGCACGATGATGCGCCACGCCCAGGCCGCGCCGATGCGCAGCCCGTACGGCACGTCGGCGTCGTCGCGGCTGGTCGTGGAGTGGTGCACCTGCTCCGGCTCGGCGGGCTCGGGCAGCGGCAGCTCCGCCTCGCGGCGCTCCAGGTCCTCCTGCTCGCGACGGGCCCGCGCGCCGGCACGGCTCGCCTCGTAAGCGCGCCGCACGTTCGCCTTGAAGTTCTCCAACCGGCCCACTGATGTCCTCCCTGGGACAGACGACCACACCACGTTAGTCGCCTGGAACCACTCAAACATCGGGGAAGTACCCTGACCGGCGTGACACTCAACGCATCCACCGCCGAAACCGGGCTGCCCATCCGCCTGCTGCACGACCGGGTGCTGGTGAAGACGGAGGCGTCCGAGGGCGAGCGGCGCTCCTCGGCGGGCCTGGTCATCCCGGCCACCGCCTCGGTGGGCACCCGCCTGTCGTGGGCCACGGCGGTCGGCATCGGCCCGCACGTACGCGCGATCCAGGTCGGCGACCGGGTGCTGTTCGACCCGGACGAGCGCTCCGAGGTGGAGCTGCACGGCGAGTCGTACGTGCTGCTGCGCGAGCGGGACGTGCACGCCGTGGCGGCGTCGCGGGTGGAGCCCGACGCGACCGGCCTCTACCTGTAGCCCTTGCGGCCGGTCGGCGTCCCGCGGCCCGTGCGGCGCGGGCCGCGATGCGGGACGGCGCACGGGGACGGCGCGGCGACTGGCGCGGGTCGCCTAGGCTGCCGCGCGTGTTCGGCATCATCCGCCCCTGCGCGCACAGCCTGCCCGAGCGGCTGCACGATGAGTGGCTCGGCCACCTGTGCGGTCTCTGCCTCGCCCTGCGCGACGAGCACGGGCAGTCGGCCCGGATCGTCACCAACTACGACGGCCTGATCATCTCCGTGCTGACCCAGGCGCAGCTCGACGCGGTGCAGCGGCGCACCGCCGGGCCGTGCCCGCTGCGCGGCATGCGCACCGCGGCGGTCGCCGACGGCGCGGGCGCGCGCCTGGCCGCGACGGTCTCGCTGGTGCTCGCCTCGGCGAAGCTGTCCGACCACGCCGCCGACGGGGACGGCCTCTACGGCCGCCGGCCGGTCGCCGCGGGCGCCCGGCTGCTCGCCCGGCGCTGGGCGGCCCGCGCCCACCGGTCCGGCCTGGACCTGGGCATGGATACGTCGGTGCTGCTGGCGGCCGTCGGCGGGCAGCACGACATCGAGCGGGCGATCACCCGCGGCGCGTCGCTGCTGACCGTCACCGAGCCGACCGAGCTCGCCACGGCGGCCGCGTTCGCGCACACCGCGGTGCTGGCCGGGCGGCCCGGCAACGCCGAGCCCCTGGCCGAGGCGGGCCGCTTCTTCGGCAGGATCGCGCACCTGCTCGACGCGGTCGAGGACCTGGCCGCCGACCGGGCCGCCGGGGCGTGGAACCCGCTGGCCGCCACGGGCGCGTCGTACGCCCAGGCCGGGATGCTGGCCCGGGACGCTGCGGCGGGCATCCGGCTGGCCCTGGCCGAGGTGGCCTTCACCGACGCCAAGCTGGTGCACCGGCTGCTGGTGCACGAGGTCGAGCACGCCATCGAGCGCACCTTCGCCCAGGCCGACCCGGACTACTACCCGCCCGTCGTCCAGCCGGGGAAGACACCGAAGGCGCCGCGGCCGTCCGGCGGCGGCTCCTGCTTCTGGCCGCACGTGGAGATCCCGCCGCGCACGCGCGGGCCGCTGTTCGGCTGCGCGGTCGCCGCCTGGATGTGCTGCACCTGCCAGGTGTGCTGCCGCGACCCGTATCCGGGGCCGTGGAGCGGCAAGGCGCGCGAGGGCTGGTGCACCAGCTGCGACGGCACCTGCTGCGAATGCTGCGACGTGAGCTCCAAGTGCGGCCGGATCTGCAAGAACTGCGACTGCGACTGCGACTGCTGCTAGCGGTCCGCTTCGAGCGGGCTCCGTCCGGCACGGCGGACGGAGCTCTGCTCAGGTGGGCGGGCGGCTCAGGTCGCGCTCAGGCGCTTGAGCACGCCGAGCACGGTCTCCTGCTTGGTGGTGTACCAGAACGGCGGCAGGCTCGCCCGCAGGAACGGGCCGTAACCGCGGGCCGACTCCAGCCGCGAGTCCAGCACCGCCACCACGCCCTTGTCCGAGGTGGAGCGGATCAGCCGGCCCACGCCCTGGGCCAGCCGGATCGCGGCGATCGGCACGCTCACCGCGGCGAAGCCGGAGCCGCCCGACGAGTCCACCGCCGCCGAGCGGGCCGCCGCCAGCGGCTCGTCCGGGCGCGGGAACGGCAACCGGTCGATCACCACCAGCTGGCAGGCGTCACCCGGCACGTCCACGCCCTGCCACAGCGACATGACGCCGAGCAGGCAGCTGTTGCGGTCCTCCCGGAACTTGCGCACCAGCAGCGGCAGCGCCTCGTCGCCCTGCAGCAGCACGGTCAGGTCGGTCTTCGCGCGCAGCAGCTCCGCGGCCTGCTGCGCGGCCCGCCGGGACGAGAACAGGCCGAGGGTGCGCCCGCCGAGCGCCTGCACCAGCGCCAGCAGCTCCGCCCCGGCGGCGTCCGGCAGCCCCGACGCGGCGGGCCGGGGCAGGTGCGCGGCGACGTAGAGGATGCCCTGCTTGGCGTAGTCGAACGGGGAGCCGACGTCGAGGGACTTCCAGCCGGGCCCGGACGACGCCGGCTGCTCCTTCTCACCGGGCTTGGGCGCGGTCACCGGCAGGCCGAGCGAGCGGGCCAGCGTCTCGAACTTCCCGCCCAGGGTGAGCGTGGCCGAGGTGGCGACCACGGTGCGGTCCTCGTACAGCTTCTCGCTGAGCAGGCCCGCGACCGACAGCGGCGCGACCACCAGCCCGCGGCGCGGCTCGTGCTCCACCCAGGCCACGTCGTGCTCGTTGTCCTCCAGCAGCCGCTGCGCGGTCGTCGACGCCTCGTCGAGCAGGGACTTGGCCTGCTTCTTGCGCACCGGGTCGGAGTCCTCGGCCTTGATGTCGCCGATCCGGGTCAGCGCCCGGCGGGTGGCGCCGTCCAGCAGCGTGCAGGCCTCGACGAGGGCCGCCGGCAGCGGGCCGGTGATCCGCCCGGCGGGGGTCTCGGCCAGGCCCACGGTCAGCGCGTCCGCGGCCTCCAGGAGCGACTGGTACTCGTCGCCCTCGACGAACGGGCGGGCCGCGCGGGCGGTGCGGTCCACCGCGTCCGGGGTCAGCTCCGCCTGCGCGGCGCTGGACACCCGGTCGGCGAGCTCGTGCGCCTCGTCGATGATCAGCAACTGGTGCTCGGGCACGATGTGCCGCCCGGCCATCATGTCCGCCGACAGCAGCGAGTGGTTGGTGACCACGACGTCGGCCTCGCGGGCGCGGGCGCGCGACAGCTCCGCGAAGCACTCCGGCCCGTAGTGGCACTTGGCCGCGCCGACGCACTCGCGCGCCGGGGTCGACACCATCCGCCAGGCCGTGTCGTCGACGCCCGGGTCCAGCTCGTCGCGGTCGCCGGTGTCGCTCTCCATCGCCCAGTCGCGGATGCGCTCGATCTGCTTGCCCAGCCGGCCCGACTCGCCCAGCCACTTCACGCCACTGCCGCTGGAGCCCGCGTCGAACAGCGCGTCCTGCGGGTCCTGCTCGTCGGAGTGCTCCAGCTTCGCCAGGCACACGTAGTGGTGACGCCCCTTGAGCAGGGCGAACGTCGGCTCCCGGCCGAGCAGCGGCGCGACCGCCCTGCCGATGCGGGGCAGGTCCTTGTCGACCAGCTGCGCCTGCAGCGCCAGCGTCGCCGTCGAGATGACGACCGGCCCCTGCACGGTCAGCGCGGGGGCGAGGTAGGCCAGCGACTTGCCGGTGCCGGTGCCGGCCTGCACCAGCAGGTGGTCACCGGACTCCACGGCCTCGGCGATGGCCGCGGTCATGGCCTGCTGGCCCGGCCGCGCGGAGCCGCCGGGCACCGACCCGACGGCGGCGTCCAGCAGGTCCAGAGCACTGTGGCTGCGGGTTCGCGACTTCTTCGGCGGCACCGAATGACCGTACCGGTCGTCTCCGACACTCATGCATTCACGTCGGGATGTGGGAACATGGCGCATTGTGGGCGCGACCCCCGTCCCGCTCGCGTCGTGGCGTCGGGATGGGGAACGCCACCACCGCCGTGAAGCGAGGTAGTCGATGGCTGTCGTACGCGTGGAGATCCGCAAGTTCGACGGGAGCGCCCACCGGGCGTTCCCCGCCACGCTGCTGGGACGCGACGAGCACGGCACCTGGCTCGGCATCCCGAGCGGCACGGTGAGCGACACCGGCAAGGTGTACGAGATCCCCGGCGTCGTCCTGGTCCCGCACACCGGCTGGTGGACCGCCATGTTCAACGCCGCCCCCCGCAACACCTCGGTCTACTGCGACATCACCACCCCCGCCACCTGGAACGACGACACCGTCGTGGTCACCGACCTGGACCTCGACGTCCGCAAGATCCGCCAAACCGGCGAGGTCCAGCTCGTCGACGAGGACGAGTTCGCCGCCCACCAGGCCAAGTTCGGCTACCCCGAAGAAGTCGTCCAACAAGCCCGCGCCGCCGCCCAATGGCTCCTCGACGCCGTCCGCGGCAACCAGGAACCCTTCACCACCCACTTCCACCGCTGGCTCTCCCACGTCACCCCCTGACCACCCCCGCTTTCTCGGGTTGATCATGAACTTATGGCACGGCTCGGCGGCGTGTCGTGTCCACAACCTCATGATCAATAACCGCCGCCGTCCCGGCCGTCGGGACGCGTGGGTTGTCGATCAGGAAGTTGGGGCAAGGGCACGCCGTCGACCCGTGCCATAAGTTCATGATCAACGGGGTACGGGGGTCTGGAGTTGGTGGTTGGGCGGCGGGGTGGGGGGAAGGTGCGCAATGATCGGGATGTGGCGGACGTGTCCGAATTGCTGCGGGCGGGGTCGGGGGTGGAGCTGGCCTCGATCGACACCGCGGGCACGCCGGGGATGCCCGCGAGCAGGCGCGTAAGCCAGGATCCGAAGGCCTGGGCGCGGGCCGAGCTGACCGGGATCGGGGCCGAGCTGGCGCGGCAGCAGGAGATGCTGTTCGCGAACGCCAAGAGCGATCCGGCCGATCAGCGGCGGGTGCTGCTGGTGCTGCAGGCGATGGACTGCGGCGGCAAGGACGGCACGGTCAAGCGGGTGTCGCGGGCGATGAACCCGCAGGGCCTGCGGATCACCGCGTTCGGGCCGCCGACGGCCGAGGAGCGGCAGCACGACTTCCTGTGGCGCGTGCGCCGCGCGCTGCCGCTGCCCGGGTACGTCGGCATCTTCAACCGCTCGCACTACGAGGACGTGCTGGTGGCGCGGGTGCGCGAGCTGGTGCCGCCGCGGGTGTGGAAAGCGCGGTACGAGAAGATCAACGCGTTCGAACGTGAGCTTGTCGACAGCGGGTTCTCGCTGGTCAAGGTGATGCTGCACATCTCCTACGACGAGCAGCGCAAGCGGCTGCTGGAGCGCCTGGACGAGCCCACGAAGCACTGGAAGTACAACCCGGACGACGTCGACAACCGCGCCTTCTGGCCTGCGTACCAGCAGGCTTATCAGGATGCGATCAGCAGGTGTGGGACTGATCACGCGCCCTGGCATGTGGTGCCGGCCGACCGGAAGTGGTACCGCGACTGGGCGGTGGCTCAGCTCGTCCTCGGGGCGCTGCGGCGCCTGGAGCTGAGCTATCCGCCGCCCGGATTCGACCCCCAGACCGAGCGAAAACGTCTGGAGCGTGACGAAGCGGGCAGGGCGGGGAAGGTGAACGTGAGGTGAACGGCCCATGAATCGCAGGTGGCGCTGGGTGACCGGGTTAGGAACGCCGGGTAACAGTGTCTAGCATTCCCCCGACCCAACCGTCCGGATGACACCACCACAGACCAAAGGTGCTTGCGGTGAAGTTTTCGCTCCGCCCCCAAGAGGGTGCCTTCTACGAGATGTTCTCCCGCGCCGCGCAGAACCTCGTGCGGGGCACCGAGCTGCTCTCCGAGCTGGCGCTGCCCGGTGCCGACGTGCAGTCGGTCAGTGAACGGCTGGCCGAGGTCGAGCACGACAGTGACAAGATCACGCACGAGCTGTACAACAGGATCAACTCGACCTTCATCACGCCGTTCGACCGCGAGGACATCTACCGCCTCGGCTCGCAGCTCGACGACGTCATGGACCACCTGGAGGCCGTCGGCAACCTGGTCTACCTGTACGGGCTGACCAAGCTCCCGGCGCTGCCCCGGGAGATGATCGAGATGATCGACGTGCTGGACCAGCAGGCCAAGGTCACCGCGCTGGCCATGCCGCGGCTCAAGCAGATGAAGGGCCTCAAGGACTACTGGGTCGAGTGCAACCGCCTGGAGAACGACGGCGACCGCACCTACCGCATGCTCCTGGTGCGCCTGTTCAGCGGCGAGTACGACGCGCTGACGGTGCTGAAGATGAAGGAGGTCGCCGACGAGCTCGAGGCCGCCTGCGACGCCTTCGAGCACGTGGCGAACACCATCGAGACCATCGCCGTCAAGGAGTCCTGATGCGCGGGCTCATCGCCGGCTCCCGCGGCGGGGGTGCCCAGCGTGGATAACGCACTCCTGATACCGGTGCTCGCGGTCATCCTCGCGGCCATGGTGTTCGACTACACCAACGGCTTCCACGATGCCGCGAACGCCATCGCCACCAGCGTCTCGACCCGGGCGCTGACCCCGCGGATCGCGCTGGGCATCGCCGCGATCGGCAACTTCGTCGGCGCCCACTTCGGCGCCCAGGTCGCCAAGACCGTCGGCAGCGGCATCATCACGCCGCCGGAGGGCGAGGCAGGCCTCGGCATCGTCTTCGCGGGGGTGGTCGGCGCCATCGCCTGGAACCTGCTCACCTGGTATTTCGGCATCCCCTCGTCGTCCTCGCACGCGCTGATCGGCGGCCTGGTGGGCGCGATGCTCGCCGCCATCGCGTTCGGCGTGCAGGGCGAGGTGCTGTGGGGCGGCATCGTGGACAAGGTCGTAATCCCGATGATCGCGTCCCCGGCCACCGGCTTCATCCTCGGCGCGCTGCTGATGCTGATCCTGCTGTGGGCGGTGTACCTGCTGGCCAAGGCGCTCGCCAAGCGCAAGTCGGCGCGGCTGTTCCACCCCACGCCGCTCAACCGCTTCTTCCGCATCATGCAGTCGCTGTCGGCGGTCGCGATGTCGGTCGGCCACGGCATGCAGGACGCCGCCAAGACCATGGGCATCATCGTGCTGGCGCTCTACACCGGCGGTTTCCAGGACTCGAACGAGACCATCCCGGAGTGGGTGTTCTGGACCTCCGCCACGGTGCTGGCGCTGGGCACCTACGCGGGCGGCTGGCGCATCATCCGTACGCTCGGCCGCCGCGTGATCCACCTGGACCCGATGGCCGGCTTCGCGGCCGAGTCCGTCGCCAGCGGCGTGCTCTTCACCGCGGCGAGCTACGGCCTGCCGATCTCCACGACGCACACGATCACCTCGGCGATCATGGGCGTCGGCGCCACCAAGAAGTTCTCCGCCGTGCGCTGGGGCGTCGCGGGCAACATCGTGATGGCCTGGATCCTCACCTTCCCCGGCGCCGCCCTGGCCGCCATCATCGCCTACGTCCTGGTCCGCCCCATCTTCTGACCGGGTACGCAGTCAAGATCGCGACGATCTTGCGCGAACTGGTGGGGATACGTCCGCAAGGGGCGTGTCATCCCCACAGCTCACGCAAGATCGTCGCGGTTTTCAGTACGTGACGCCGATCTGGGCGCGGATGGCGTCCATGGTGCGCATGGTGGCGAGGGTCGAGGAGAGGGGGACCAGGTCGGATTCGAGTTGGCCCGCGCGCCAGCACTTGCCGGCTTCGGCGGCCTCGAAGTGGAGGCCGGAGGGGGCGTCCTGGAACTCCTGGGGGTCGGCGCCGTCGCGGTGCAGGACGAACCTCTCGGCGGCGTGGAAGCCCCAGGGGAAGTCGATCTTTCCGGTGGAGCCGACGATGGTGGCGGTGCGGATGTCGCCACCGGTGCCGCAGTAGAGGGAGGCCACGGCGCCGGAGGGGAAGCCGAGCGCGATGCTCGTCCGCGCGTCGGTGCCCTCGGGGAACAGCTGGGCCCAGGCGCGGATCTGGGTCGGCTCGCCGAGCAGCAGCTGCGCGAAGCCGATGGGGTACACGCCCAGGTCGAGCAGGGCGCCGCCGCCGAGCTGCGGGTTGCGCAGCCGGTGCGACGGGTCCGGGTCCAGCGCCACGCCGAACGACGCCTGCACCGCGACCACCTCGCCGATCGCGCCGTCCGCGATCAGCTGCCGCGCCTTGAGGACCGCCGGCAGCGTACGCGTCCAGAACGCCTCCATCAGGAACAGCTCGCGCTCCCGGGCGATGGTGACGAGGTCCTGCGCCGTCGCGAGGTCCAGCGTGAAGGCCTTCTCCACCAGCAGCGGCTTGCCGGCCCGCAGGCACAGCGAAGCCGCCGCGTGGTGGTGCGAGTGCGGGGTGGCGACGTAGATGAGGTCCACGTCCGGGTCGGCGGCCAGCGCCTCCCACGAGCCGTGGCTGCGGGCCACCCCGTGCTCGGCGGCGAAGGCCTCGGCGGACGACGCCGTCCGCGAACC
>NZ_JBFAOU010000252.1:0-8540 GCF_040675365.1 Catellatospora sp. NPDC049609
GGCCGTCAGAGGGGGCCACATCCGCAGCGGTGCACGATGCCGGCCGGTGCGCCGGTGACGAGGTGCCACGCGCCGACGCTAGCAGTCGGGCGGACCGCCCGCGGCTGCGGCGGACCGCTGAGCGTGGTTGACTGCCCCGCATGGAAGCGTGTCCCGGGTGCGGCGTCGAGCTGCCCGGCAACGGCTGGGACGGCCCACGCCACAGCACCGCCTCCGGTGCGTGCTGGCAGCTCTACGGCGAGCTCGGCGCGTACGTGCTGGAGCACTCGGCGGTGCTGGGGCGCTGGCAGCAGACGACCGTCGACGCGTACGCGGCCCAGCACACCGGGCCGGACACCCCGGTGGTCGCGACGGCGTTCGCGCTCAACGGCCTGTATCTGGTGTTCGAGCGCGGGCTGACCGGCCCGCAGGTGCGGGCGGCGCACAGCTTCCTCGCCCAGGCCGGTGGTGACTGGCCACGGTTCGCGGTGCCCGCCGGGGTGGGCCCGTACACCGTGTTCGACGTGGCGCTGGCCGACGGCCCGGACGGGACCGCCGCGGCGATCGCCGCCTGGGGCCGGGGAGTGTGGGACGCCTGGCGCCCGGCGCACGCCGAGATCGCCGCGCTGACCGACCGGCGCCTGTCCGCCTGGCGGCCCTGAGGAATTTCTTCGGCATCGCCCGGCGTGATGTCGAGGCCCGCGGCTCGGCTCCGTCCAACAATCAGACGGGGCCACCCGGCCCCGTATGGCACGAGGAGCGATGACGATGAGCAAGGTCACCTGCGACATGGCGATGTCGGTGGACGGCTTCACGGCCGGCCCGAACCAGCGGGCCGACGCGCCCTTCGGTGACGGCGTCGACGGCGCCCTGCACCGCTGGATGTTCGACGAGCCGGACGCCAACGCCGCCGAGCTCGCCGCGATCACCGACGCGGGCGCGTTCATCATGGGCCGCAACATGTTCGATCCCGGCCGCGGCGACTGGGACCTGGACTGGACCGGCTGGTGGGGCGAGGAGCCGCCGTACCACGCGCCGGTCTTCGTGCTGACCCACCACGAGCGCGAGCCGCTGGAGCGCAAGGGCGGCACGGTCTTCCACTTCGTGACCGGTGGCATCACGAAGGCCCTGGCGCGGGCGCGCGCCGCGGCGGGCGATCGGAACGTCGCGGTCGCCGGCGGCGCCGCCACCGTGAACCAGTTCCTGGCCGCGGGCCTGATCGACGAGCTGCGGCTGCACATCGCGCCGGTGGTGCTGGGCCGCGGCGAGCGGCTGTTCGAGGGTGTCGACCGGACCGAGCTGGTGCAGGTCGGGGTGAGCCACACCGGCCTGGTCACCCACGTGCGCTACGCGCCCGCGCGGCCCTGACGCCGAGGGCTTGATCGCGAGTTCTGGTCTGAATGTGCGGTCAGAGTGAAAATCCAGACCAGAACTCGCGATCATCAACGGGCGCACGGGCGTCTGGGCGCACGGGCGTCTGGGAGGGCCGGGCCGGCCGAGTCCCGTTCAGCCGCGCCGGGTGATCGCGGTCTCGTAGCAGATGCGCCAGCCGTCGCTCTCGTCGTACAGCACGAAGTGCCACAGCTGGACCGTGCCCTCGGCGTAGGTGAGTTCGGCGTCGACGTAGTAGCCGGTGGGCGCCTCGGTGCGGTCCTCGATCACGACGTCGGTGATCCGGTAGCTCTCGATGTCGGGCGCGGTGTGGTAGCGCGCCCAGGTGTCCGGCGGGGTCTTCGCCCGTTCCTCCGCGCAGACCCAGCGGTAGGCCGTGGCGTAGTCCGCGTCGCGCCACGCGTCGAGGTAGGCGGTGGCGGCCTCGGTCATCCCCGCCTTGGTGCGCGGGTCGGCCCACATTCGGTAGGCGACCCACGCGGGGCAGCCCACGCAGAGCAGCAGCGCGACGATCACCAGGCCGGGGATGAACCCGCGATCCCGCTCGGTCTCGGCCATGACGCCCTTTCGATAGACCATCGGCTATCGCAGGGTAGGGCGGTCGCGCCACCCGCGGCGGCGCCGAGCAGCGCATCGACCTTCCGGCATACCTCTGATAGCGTCTGAACCGCTCGACATGCCCGATCAAGGTCGCGTCGCGCTCGGCCCCCGGAACAGGCCGTACGCGTACGCGAAGCGAACTCACCGCCGCGAACCGAGTCGGATCACCTCGTCACGCCCACCGACGGGCCGTGACGTTCGACGGCGCGGAGGCCACCATGACGTCGCAGCGACTTTTCAGTGTGCAGCGGCAGGAGTTGCTGCTCGGCGAGCTGCGCCGGCACGGCGCGGTGCGCGTCAGCGACCTCGCCCGGGAGCTGGCCGTCAGCGAGCTCACCATCCGCCGCGACATCGACGCCCTGGCCAGGCGCAATCTGGTGACGAAGGTGCACGGCGGGGCGACCCTGCCCGGCCCGATCGACCGGACGGCCCGCCGCCGCCAGGCCCCGAACCGGTTCACGGTCGGCATGGTGGTGCCGTCGCTGGACTTCTACTGGCCGCCGATCGTCAGCGGCGCGCGGGCGGCCGCCGCGGCGCTGGGCGTGAACCTCCAGCTGCGCGGCTCCAGCTACGACCCGGAGGAGGACCGGCGCCAGATCGGCCGCCTCATCGAGGCGGGGCAGGTGCAGGGGCTGCTGCTCGCGCCGAGCCTGGAGGGCGAGCGGGCACCGGAGATGATCGACTGGATCGCGCACATGCCGGTGCCCACGATCCTGGTGGAGCGCCAGCCGGACCGGTGGACGTCGACCGCCCGGCAGCTCGAATGCGTACGCAGCGATCATGCGCTGGGCATGGAGATGGCCGTGCACCACCTGCACCGGCAGGGGCACCGCCGGATCGCGCTGCTGCTGTCGAAGGGCAGCCCGACCTCGGCGTACCTGGCGCAGGGCTGGCGGCTGGCCTGCGCCGACCTGGGGATCTCCGAGGCGATGGTGGTGCGCGAGTCGGTGGCGCTGGACGCGCCGGGGCACCGGGAGATCATCCGCCGGGTGCTGGGCGACTGCGAGCGGTCGCGGATCACGGCGCTCATCGTGCACAGCGACCCCGACGCCATGTCGGTCGCGCAGTACTGCCGCGAGCAGGGGCTGGCCATCCCCGGTGATCTCGCGCTGGTCTCCTACGACGACGAGGTGGCGCACCTGGCCGAGCCGTCGCTGACCGCGGTGCGGCCGCCGAAGGCCCACGTCGGCCGGGTGGCGGTCGAGATGATGGTGTCCCGCCTGCTCGACGGCGAGCGCCGCCCGTCGCAGCGGGTCCTGATCGCGCCGGAGCTGATTGTGCGCCACTCGTCGCTGGCCCCGGTCCGGGTCCGGTGACCGTGTTCCCGGCGGCTTGCTGATCGCAGCTCCGTTCAGGCGGTGGGACCTGGACGGAGCTGCGATCGGCCGGCGGCTGGGCTACACCTGGGTGCGGGTCCACTGCTGGTTGGTGCCGCTGCCGCAGGTGTACTGCTGGATGTCGGCGCCGTCGGCCGTGGACGAGCCGACCACGTCCAGGCACTTGCCGCTGTGCCGGGCCCGCAGCTGGAAGTAGCTGCCGGTGGCGACCCACTGCCACTGCTGGTTGGTGCCGCTGCCGCAGGTGTACTGGATGACGTTGGCCCCGTCGGCGGTCGACGCGCCCGCCACGTCCAGGCACTTGCCGCTCACCTGGCTGACCAGCCGGTAGTAGCCGCCACCGGCGTCCTGGAACTGCCACTTCTGGTTGGCGCCGCCGTTCCAGCCCCACTGCTTGATCTCGGCGCTGTTCGCGGTCGAGGAGGAGACCACGTCCATCACCTTGCCGCTGTGCCGGGCGGTGATCCGGTACTGCGGGGCCGACTGGGGCAGCGACGCCACCGGCAGCACGGTGCCGTGCCGGCAGCCCGGGCAGGCCACGCTGCTCAGGCCGGACCAGCTGTTGAGGTCCGAGCTGGTGGCCGACCAGATCCCGCCGTTGGTGTACTTGTCGATGTAGATGCGCCAGACGCCGTTGGCCTGCTGCACCACGGCCGGTCCCTCGTAGCCGGAGGTCCACAGGTTGCCGATCGAGGTCCATCCGCTGGTCAGGCTGGCGCTGGTCCAGTGCTCGATGTACTTGGAGGTCTCGTCCTTGACGAAGGCGTGGTAGGTGCTGCCGGAGCGCACCACGAACGTGTCGATGTGGTTGTAGCCCAGCCCGCCCATCTGCACCGGGCCGCTCCACGAGGTGAGCGCGCTGTTCTGGGCGGTGAACACGTACGGCCGGAAGCAGTTGGAGCAGGTGGTCTGCGCGATGCTCACGATGACCCGGACGGTGCCGCCCTCGACGTAGAACTCCGGCGCCCAGACGAACCGGGTGTCGGCGACACCCGAGTTGACGCTGGCCACGTGCTGCCAGCTGGTCAGGTTCGTGCTGGAGGCGATGTTGAAGTAGGTGGAGTTCGTGGTCCACGACTGGACGGTGTACGCGATGTAGTACACGCCGTTGTGGCTGATGATGCTGGGGTCGCGCAGGACGCCGGACGGCCCCTGGTAATTGGTGTCGGCGTGGACGGTGAAGTTGTTGCCGTCGGTGGACTGGTAGACCCACAGCTCCTGGTCGGCGGCGCCGTCCCCCTTGAAGGTGGTGTAGAGGTAGCCGCTGGCGGCGGACGCGGGCGCGGCGGCCGCGACGAGGCTGCCCACGGCGACGAGCAGCACGGCGGCCGACCGGGCCACCCACCGCCGGAGCCGGGTGCCCGGTCTTGATGTGCGTGACTTCACGCTGACTCCTCAGTCAGGTCAGGGCGGTGAGAGCGGCAGGGGCCGGGCGGTCCCCGTGGACCGCCCGGCCGGGTGTCAGGACGCGGTGCGGGTCCACTGCTGGTTGGTGCCGCTGCCGCAGGTGTACTGCTGGATGTCGGTGCCGTCGCCGGTGCCGGAGCCGACGACGTCGAGGCACTTGCCGCTGTGCCGGGCCACCAGCTGGAAGTAGCTGCCCGTCGCGCGCCACTGCCACTGCTGGTTGGTGCCGCCGCCGCAGGTGTACTGGATGACGTTGGCCCCGTCGGCGGTGGAGCCGCTGACCACGTCCAGGCACTTGCCGCTGTTCTGGTTGACCAGGCGGAAGTAGCCGCCGCCGGCGTCCTGGAACTGCCAGCGCTGGTTGCCGCCGCCGTTCCAGGTCCACTGCTTGATCTCGGCGTTGTTCGCCGTCGACGCGGAGATGACGTCGATGACCTTGCCGCTGTGCCGGGCGGTGATCCGGTAGGCCGGGACCGCGCCGCTGCCGGTGACCGTGCCGGTGGCGGTGTCGATGGTCACCTCGGGATACCAGGTCAGGCTCATGCTGGTGCTGCTCGGGAAGCTGATCGGCAGCCAGACGTACTGCGAGTCGCCCACCGGACCGCCCCAGGCGCCCGCCCAGCGGTCTCCCATGTAGAGGTAGCCGGTGGTCGACGTGCCCTGGATCGGGAGCACGTAGGTCGGCTGGGAGTTGAAGGTCGTGCCGTCGCCGACGTTGGTCCAGCCGGTCCACGGGCCGGAGATGCTCGACGCGGTCGCGTACTTGGCCTGGTTCGGGTTCCAGCCGGTGGCGCCCGAGGTCAGCAGGAAGTAGACGCTGCCCCGCTTGAACATGGCCGGGGCTTCGCGGTGGGCGTCGTTCCAGAAGTTGCCGACCAGCGTCGCGACGTTGAGGTAGTCGGCGGTCAGGCGGTAAATGTGCAGGTCGTAGTTCTCGTCGGCGGCCGAGATCATGTACGCGGTGCCGTTGTCGTTGTAGAGCGTGATGTCGCGGGACATGTGCTGGCCCAGCGGCCGGAAGCTGCCATGGTAGGTGTAGTTGCCGTCCACGGTGGCCGACGAGGCGACGGCGGCGCGGGCCTGGCTGTAGTCGCTGCCGTTCTCCTTGTGCATCCACATCACGTAGCGGCCGGTGGAGCTGTTGTAGATGACCTTCGGGCGCTCGATGTTCGCGACGTTGAGCTCCGCGTGCGAGCTCTGGGTCAGCACGTTGTTGCGGAACTCCCAGTTCTTCAGGTCGGTCGAGCGGTACACCGACACGGCGCGGAACGTGTTGTCGGCGTTGCGGTTCTCGCCGAACCAGTAGTAGTAGCCGGCCACCTGCAGCACGCCGCCCCCGTGGGCGTGCAGCACGTTGCCCGCGGTGTCGCGGAACTGGGTGCCGTTGGCGATCGTCACGGGTGCCGCGTGCGCGGGCGACACGGCGAACCCGACGGCGGCGGCCGCGAGCAGGACGGCGGCGGCGATCGCCTGGATCGGCCGCCAGAGGTGTCGGACGTGGGGACGGGGGTGGCCGGGGCGGAGGTCCACGCTGATCGACCTTCCTCGGGAGAGGGAGCGGTTTCAGGTGTGTTAAAGGGTTAACCTCCGCCCTGGCGCGCGCCACACTCCGTTCGCGAAGGCTCGGGATCGTTCAGAATCGAACGTCCGGCCGCCGCCCCGGTCCGCGTCAGGTGCGCTGGCGCAGCACCGCCACTCCCCTGGGCTCCAGCGCGACGGCCCCGTCGCCGTCCCGGCGGCCGACGAGCGCCTCGCCGGGCAGGCCGGGCACGGGCACGGGCTGGTCGGTGCGGTTGACCAGGAACAGGTAGCGGGCGTCGCCGGTGCGGCGGACGGCGAGCTCGACGTCGCCGCGCACGGCCGGGGGCAGCTCGGCGGTCAGGCCCACCGCGCCCGCCAGCTCGCCGAGCAGGCGGGTGAGCCCGGCGGGGCCGAGGCGGGTCGACACGTACGCCGCGGTGCCGTCACCCGCGGCGCGGCGGGTGACCGCGGGGTGCCCGGCATGCTCGCCGGTGGCGTAGCGCGCCAGGACCGTGACGTCCTGTCCGGTGGCCTGCACGCGCTCGGTCCACAGGGTGCCGCGCAGCCCGGTGTCGAGGGTGACGGTCTCGGCGTCGAGCAGCGGCGCGAACTCCTCCACGCGGACGCCGAGCAGGTCGCGCAGCGCGCCGGGGTGGCCGCCGAGCCACACGTGGTCGTGCTCGTCGACGATGCCGGAGAAGTAGGTGGTCACCAGGTGGCCGCCGGCTTCGGCGTACGCGGTCAGGTCCTTGGCGACCGGTTCGGTGACCAGGTGCAGGATCGGGGCGACGACCAGCCGGTAGCCGTCGAGCGGGGTGCCCAGCGGGACGACGTCGGCGCGGATGCCGAGGTTGAGGAACGCGCTGTACCAGTCCAGGGCCTCCTGGCGGTAGCGCAGGCGGTCGGTGGGGTGCGAGTCGGTCTCGGCGGCCCACCACGAGTCCCAGTGGAAGACGATCGCGGCGGGTGCCTGCTCGCGGACCGCCCCGGCCAGCGGGGCGAGGTCGCGCAGCGTCGCGCCGAGGCGGGCGGCGGAGCGGAACACCTCGCTGTCCTCGCCGGCGTGCGGGACCATCGCCGAGTGGTACTTCTCCGCGCCCGCGGCGGACTGGCGCCACTGGAAGAAGCAGACCGCGTCGGCGCCGTGCGCGACGTGGGTGAGCGAGTCGCGGGCCAGCTCGCCGTGCTTCTTGGCCAGGTTCACCGGCTGCCAGTTGACGGCGCTGGTGGCGTGCTCCATGAGGAACCACGGGCGGCCGCCGGCGATGTTGCCGGTGAGGTTGGCCGAGAACGACAGCTCGTCGACGGACTGCGGGCCCGGTTCGAGGTAGTGGTCGTTGGCGACGAAGTCGACGTCGGCGGCCCAGGCGGCGTAGTCCATGCCCTTCGTCCCGCCCATGATCATGAAGTTCGTGGTGACGGGCACGTCGGGGGTGTGCCGGCGCAGGATGTCGGCCTCGGCGCGCAGGTGCTCGCGCAGCGCGTCGGAGGAGAAGCGCTTGAAGTCCAGCTGCTGGGTGGGGTTCGGGTGGGTCGTGGCCAGGCGGGGCGGCAGGATCTGCGCCCAGTCGCTGTACGCCTGCGACCAGAACGCGGTGCCCCAGGCGTGGTTGAGCGCGTCGAGGTCGCTGTAGCGGGCCCGCAGCCAGGCGCGGAAGGCGTGGGCGGCGTCGTCGGAGTAGTCATAGACGTTGTGGCAGCCCAGCTCGTTGGACACGTGCCAGGCGGCGAGCGCCGGGTGGCCGGCGTAGCGGGTGGCCAGCTGCTCGACCAGGCGCAGCGCGTGGCGGCGGAAGACCGGTGAGGTGGGCCGCCAGTGCTGGCGGCCGCCGGGCCACAGCGTCTCGCCGCGCTCGTTGACCGGCAGGATCTCCGGGTGCTCGGCGGTCAGCCACGGCGGCGGGGAGGCGGTGGCGGTGGCCAGGTCGACGGCGATGCCGCCGGCGTGCAGCAGGTCCATGACCTCGTCGAGCCAGTCGAAGCGCCAGGTGTCCGCGGTGGGCTGCAGCTTGGCCCAGGAGAAGATGCCCAGCGAGACGATGGTGACGCCCGCTTCCCGCATGAGGCGTACGTCGTCGCGCCAGACCTCGCGGGGCCATTGCTCGGGGTTGTAGTCGGCGCCGTAGGCCAGGCCCGGGGTGGCGCCCTCGGGCCGGCGCAGCCAGCGGTGGCGGGAGGGGTGGGTCACGGGAGGTGCTCCTTGTGCGGGGTGTCGCGGTCGGGCCGGGGCCGCGCATGCCGCCGATGACCCGCTACTTCCGGCGCACGCTCACCCTGTCCGCCGCGCCCACGCAGGCCAGTCTC
>NZ_JBFAOU010000253.1:0-8495 GCF_040675365.1 Catellatospora sp. NPDC049609
GGTCGTCCCCGTTCAGCGGGGCGAGGTCCTCGACCGTGACGGGCATGCCGCCGCCCTCGCCGATCCCGGTGGCCAGCGCGCTGAGCAGGCTCGCCACCGGCGGGGCGGCCGCCGAGGCGGTGTGCAGGGTGAGCCCGGACGGCCCGAGGATGAGCGCGCCGTACGCCTGCCGGTCGAGCACGGCGGCGTCGGCGGCGTCGGCGTCGGCCACCTCGATGATCGCGAAGGCGCCCGGGCTCGTCGCGTCCAGCTTGGCGGTGAGGGCGGCCACGGCCGGGGCGGGGCCGGTGACGACCAGGGGCAGGTCGCGCGGCCCGATGGTGGCGGCCGGACCGGCGAACAGGGGCAGCAGCAGGGCCTGCAGGGTCATCACCGCGACGGCGATGGCCACCGCCAGGGCCGCCGGGGGCGGGGTGCGGCGCATGATGGGTCTCCTTAAAACGAATGCTCGTTCTCTTACACCACCATGCGCGTCCGCCCGGCCCATGTCAAGAACGATCGTTCGTTTTACGATGAGAGTCATGCCACGCGTCTCCGAAGCCCACCTCGCCGCCCGTCGCCAGCAGATCCTCGACGCCGCGCGGATCTGCTTCGCCCGCAACGGCTTCCACGCCACCTCGATGCAGGACGTGATCAACGAGGCGGAGCTGTCGGTCGGCGCCTTCTACCGCTACTTCCGCAGCAAGGAGGAGCTGGTCCAGGCGATCGCCGAGGAGGTGCTCGGCACGGTCGACGTGATGCTCGACGAGATGCGGGCGATGGACTCCCCGCCGCCGGTGGCCGAGGTGATGCGGCGGCTGCTGCGCTTCGTCGACCTGCAGGTCGGCCCGGCCGGCGTGTTCCCGATGGCGCTGCAGGTCTGGGCCGAGTCGCTGCGCAACCCGCAGCTCGCGGAGTTCGTGCGGCAGGTTTACGGCAAGATGCGCGCGCACTTCGACGACCTCGCCCGCCGCCAGATCGAGGCCGGGCACCTGCCCGCGGGCACCGACCCGGCGGCGGTCGGCTCGGTGCTGTTCGGCCTCATCCCCGCCTATGCCCTGCAGCGGGTGCTGCTCGGCGAGCTGGAGCCGGAGACCTTCATCGCCGGCATCGAGGCGCTGATGCATCCCACCACACCTCGCTGAGACCTGTTCACACGCCTGCGAACCGGGCTTCACCTGCACCTCCCGCGCTTTCAATTGACTGATGACTCAGTCAGCAAGTAGCCTTCAGGGGAACCGGGAGGGGTGTCACGATGGCCACGCGGGCCGCAGGGCGCAGCGAGCAGGTCTGGCTCACCATGGACGACGGTGCCCGCCTGGCCGCGACCCTGTTCCTCCCCGGCACCGGCACGCCGCAGCCCTGCCTGCTGGAGGCGCTGCCCTACCGCAAGGACGACGTCACCGCCTCCTACACCGACGAGTACGAGCGCCTGCGCGACGAGTTCGGTTACGCGGTCTGCCGCGTCGACCTGCGCGGCACCGGCTCCAGCGAAGGCGTCGCCGTCGACGAGTACCCGTCGCGCGAGCAGGACGACCTGGTCGCCGTCATCGCCTGGCTCGCCGCGCAGTCCTGGTGCGACGGCAGCGTCGGCATGTACGGCACCTCGTACTCCGGGTTCAACGCGATCCAGGTCGCCATGCGCCGGCCGCCGGCGCTGAAGGCGATCGTGCCGATCTACGCGACCGACGACCGCTACACCGACGACGTGCACCACATGGGCGGGTCGCTGCGCCTGCTCGACGTCGTGGACTACCCGACGTACATGATCGCCATGAACGCGCTGCCGCCGGTGCCGTCGCTCGCGGGCGAGGGCTGGCGCGAGCGCTGGCTCGACCGCCTGGACCGCACCGAGCCGTGGCTGCTGCGCTGGCTCGACCAGCCGGCCGACGGGCCGTACTGGCGGCGCGGCTCGCTGCGCGACCCGTCGCTGGACCCCGACGGCCGCGGCCTCGACCACGGCCGCATCGCCGTGCCCACGATGATCGTCGCGGGCTGGGCAGACGGTTACCGCAACACCAGCTTTCGCACCGTGGCGGGACTGCGCGACGCGGGCACCCCGGCGCGGCTGCTGGCCGGGCCGTGGAGCCACATGTCCGCCGAGTCCGCGCTGCCCGGCCCGCATCTCGACCTCACCGCCGAGCTGGCCCGCTGGTTCGACCGCTGGCTGCGCGGCACCGCCAACGGCGTGGACGCCGAGCCGCCGTACACCTTCTTCCTGCGCGAGTCCGGTGGCCCGCCGGAGCCCGACGCGGCCGTGGTCGCGGGCTCGTGGCGCAGCATGCCCGACTGGCCGAACACGACCTGGCGCTGCCCGCGCTCGTGGGTGCTGGGCGGCGGCGTACGCGCGCACGCGACCCGCCCCGATACCGGCACCGCGGCCTGGAACAGCTGCGCCGGGCGGCTGCCCTGGGGCCAGCCCACCGACCAGCGCTTCGCCGACGCGGCCTCGCTCACCTGGGACTACCCGGTCGACGACGAGCCGCTGACGCTGATCGGCCCCGGCGGCGTCACGCTGCGCGTCGCCGCGGACCAGCCGCTGGCGAGCGTGTCGGTCCGGCTCTGCGACGTCGCCGACGACGGCACCTCGACCCTGATCACGCGCGGGTTCCTCAACCTGGCCCACCGCGACGGGCACACCGACCCCGCCCCGCTGGTCCCCGGCGCGTACGTCGACGCCTGGGTCGAGCTGGAGACGTGCGCCTACACCGTCCTGCCCGGACGGCGGCTGCGGCTGTCGGTGACCGGCGCGGACTGGCCCAACACCGTGCTCCCACCGCGCCCGGTCACGCTGACCGTGGACGGCGACGCCAGCACGATCCTGCTGCCCGCGCCGCAGCACACCGACCCCGCACCCCGCTACGACCAGGGGCAGCGCGAGGTGGCGGCCGACCCGGTGGTCTGGCGGATCACCGACGACGTCGTCGACCGGGTCACCACGGCGTACGTGGAGCACGGCTCCACCTGGGAGGTCACCGGCGGCACCTGCGCCGACCGGTACACCGGGTCGGTCAGCGTGGACCGGCGCACCTGGCGGCAGACCGCCCGGTCCACCGCCCGCTACACGCTCACCTGGGACCAGACCAGGGTGAGCACGGAATGCGCGGTCGAGCTGACCGCCGACGAGGACCACTTCACGACGGAAGTGACGCTGACGGCGTACGACGGTGACGCCGTCGTGGTGAAGCGCTGCTGGAACCACCAGGCGGCCCGCCGCTTCGGTTGACGTCCGCGACCAGCGCCGACGTCAGCCCGTTCCTCTCTCGCCCATTGGAGTCTTTCCATGTCCGGCCTCGCGGTCGTCACCGCTGCCCGCCGTTACCGTGCCCTCATCGCCAGCCCCGGCGTCGCCCGGGTGGCGCTGCCGTCCCTGATCGGGCGCCTGCCGTACGGCATGGCCACGCTCGTGTTCATCCTCGCCGTCCAGCACGGCACCGGCTCGTACGCCGTGGCCGGCATCGCCACCGGCGCGCACTCGGCGATCACCGCGTTCACCGCGCCCTGGCTGGGCAGGCTGTGCGACCGCGGGCACGCCGTCACGGTGCTGCGCATCACCGGCGTCGTGTATGCGGTGCTGCTCACCGGCATGGTCGCCGCGCTCTGGGCGGGCTGGCCGGTCGGGATGATCATCGGGCTGGCCGCGCTGGCGGGCGCCGCGAACCCGCCCGTCGGCGCGGTCACCCGCGTCGTGCTGCCCGGCCTCGCCCCGCAGCACGTGCAGACGGCGTACGCCTTCGACGCGATCACCGTCGAGCTGACCTACGTGGTCGGCCCGATGCTGATCGCCCTGGTCACCGCGGTCAGCAACCCGTACGCGGCGGTGGTGCTCACCGCCCTGCTCGCCATGGCCGGGTCGCTCGGCCTGGCCGCCGCGCCCGGCCTGACCGCCCGCTACCGCGAGGTGCGCACCGCCGCGCTGGCCGCCGCGGCGGTGTCCGAGGAGGCCAGGGCGCGGCTCACCGGCGCCCTGATGAAGCTCAGCCTGGTCGTGGTGCTGGTCGTCGGCGCGCTGGAGGCCGCCGCGTACGGCGTCATGGAGGTGGCCATCCCCAAGTACGCCGCCGACCTGAACGCGCCGCAGTTCGCCGGCGCGGTGGTGGCCGCCTGGAGCGCGGGCTCCATCGTGGGCGGCATCTGGTTCGCCGGCATGAACCCGAAGCTCACCCAGCCGAAACTGTTCGCGCTGCTGCTGTGCCTGAACACGGTCGGCTTCGGCGCGATGCTGCTCGCCTTCGACCTGCCCAGCCTGGCGGTGATCCTGTTCCTGGGCGGCCTGGTCATCTCGCCGACCACCGCGGTCGAGTGCGAGCTGGTCACCCGGATCGCCCCGGCCGGGCGCACCACCGAGGCGTTCACCTGGGTCGGCACCGGCATCTACGTCGGCTTCGCGGCGGGCTCGTCCATCTCCGGCCTGCTCATCAACGAGGGCACCCCGCTGTCCACCATCATCCTGACCGCCACCGCGCTGGTCGGCCTCGGCGCACTGCTGGCCACCGCGGCCAGCCGCCGCATCGCCCGCGACGCCACCCGCCTGCCCACCGAGCCCGCCCTCACCGCCGCCGCCCACTGACCGCCCCGCATGATCGAGGGCGGTCGGCGGATGGTGGCGGGCGGGCGGGGGTGGGTTAGGGTTCAGCGGTGGCTCGACGAACTGCCGAAGTGCGCCTGGACTCGCTGCTGCGCACCGCAGTGGACGTGATCGTCGAGCGCGGCTTCGCCAACACCCGCACCGCCGACGTCGCGAAGGCGGCCGGGGTCAGCCAGGCGCTCGTCTTCTACCACTTCACCAGCAAGGATGCGCTGCTCGCGCAGGCTTTCGCGTACGCCGCCGACCAGGACCTGGCCCGGCTGCACGCGGTCATCAACTCCGGCGCGTCGTCGGTGGAGAAGCTGAAGAAGCTGGTCAAGCTGCTGGCCCCGACGGGCCGCTCCAAGTCGTGGATGATGTGGATCGACGGCTGGTCGGAGGCGCTGCGCACGCCGGAGCTGGAGAAGGTGTCGCGCCGGATGGACCTGCGGTGGAAGGAGGGCCTCACCGAGGTCATCGCCGCCGGGGTCGCCGACGGCTCCTTCAGCTGCGACGACCCGGCCGGCGCGGCCTGGCGCATCAACGCCATCATCGACGGCCTCGCGGTGCAGCTCACCGTGCACGAGAAGGCGATCTCCCGCAAGCAGGCCTTCGACTGGATGCGCATGGTCGCCGCCCGCGAGGTCGGCCTCGACCCCGCGGCCCTGGCCTGACCGGCCGTCAGTCGCTGATCACCACGCGCAGCGTGCCGGTCCGGGTCTGCCCCGCGCCGATCACCCGCGGCTGCTCGTACGCCCACGCCTGGCACACCCCCGGATAACCGGTCGCGCCCTCGCTGGTCCGCACGAACCACCGGTCCCCGTCGCCCAGCCCCGAGAAGACCAGGGTGTACGCCGCGCCGCCCGACTCGCCCCGCCACACCAGCTCCGGCTCCGCACTCCCGTTGACCTGCTCCTCACCGCGCAGCTCCCCCGCGCTCAGCCCCAGGTTCGCCCCCGGCGCCACCCGCCAGAAGCACCCGCCGTACCCCGCTCCGCCCGGCCGCCCGTTCGTCGCCGGGCTGCCCAGCGCGACATCCTCGTCGGCGCTCAGCGCCCACCCCAGCTCCAGCACCCACGACCGCTCGTCGAGGTACGCCGCCGACACCGTGCGCCGCTCGTGCAGCAGCACCTTGCCGTCGGCCCCCCGCCACGCCAGCCGCTGCGTGAACCCGTCGGCCCGCACCTCGTCGAACCCCTCGCCGGTGATCGCCCCGTGATCGTCCAGCCAGGTGTACCCCTGGCCCCGCACGTACGTCCGCCCACCCCACAGGTTGTTCCGGTTCACGTCCTGCACCGCCAGCGACAGCCCCAGATGCCACCGATGGTCCTCAGGAAACTCGTCGGTCACCACGGTCCCCGCCAGTGTCCGCAAAGGATGCAGATAAGGCCGGGCCCCGAGCGTGGCCTCGACCCCGCTCCCGTCCCGGTACTCCCCCACGACCCGCCCCGCCACCGTCAACTCCACGCCGCGTCCCTCCCTGCGAGGCGCCGATCTTGCGTGAACTGCGGGTACGACACGCCCAAAGAGGACATATCCCTAACAGTTCACGCAAGATCGTCGCGATCATGCGCGACGCGCCGCGCCGAGCCGGGGGGCGAGACGGGGCGGTAAGCGCTTTCCGCGTGTGAGGTTAGCGGGTTCCGGTGACGCCCGCCAGGGTAGCGACGGTGAGGGCGCCGAGCGTGGGGAGGTGGTAACCGCCCTCGTGGACCGCGACGACAGGCAGGCCCAGCTCACGGACCAAGGCGCCGGTGCGGGCGTAACCGTCCTCGGTGACCTGGAGCGGGCTCTCGGGGTCGTCCTTGGCGGCGTCGACGCCGAGCGAGAGCACCACCGCGTCGGCGCGGTCCCCGACGAACTCGACCAGCCGGCGCACCCCGGCCAGCCAGCCCTCGTCACCTGTGCCCGGGGCCAGCGGCACGTTCAGGTTCGCGCCCTCGCCCGCGCCGGTGCCGGTCTCGTCGGCGAACCCGGCGTAGTGCGGGAACCAGCCCGCACCCGGGTCCACGTGCACGGACGTGTAGAGCACGTCGGCCCGGTCGTAGAAGATCGACTGCGTGCCGTTGCCGTGGTGGGCGTCCACATCGACCACCGCGACCCGGGCCACGCCCGCCCGCTGCAACGCCAGCACGGCCACCGCCGCGTTGTTGAGGTAGCAGGAGCCGCCGAAGCCGGTACGCGTGGCGTGGTGGCCGGGCGGGCGGCAGAGCGCGTACGCGGCCCGCTCCCCCGCGGCGACCAGGTCGGCCGCGGTCGCGGCGGCGTGCGCGGCGGCCCGTGCCGCGGGCCAGGTGCCCGGCCCGACCAGCGTCATCGTGTCGTAGCAGAACAGCCCCGCCCGCGCGTGCGTCGCCGCGGGCGTACGCGGCGGCAGCCCTTCCAGCATCGCCGGGGTCGGGAACACGTACGGCGTCACGCGGTCGGTGTAGTCGAGGTAGCCGCCGTCGGCCCACTGGCCGTAGACCTCTGCGAGATGGGCGAGCAGTTCCGGCGAGTGGGCCTGGGCGAGCAGGTCGTCGCCCAGCGGGCGGGCCTCGACCAGCCGGGCGCCCGCCGACACCAGCGCGGCGCGCAGCACGGTGGCGCGCTCGGGCAGCTCGGTGCCGTCGGTGCGTACGCCGATCCAGATCTCGGCGCCCGGCACGTGCCGCAGCACCTCGTCGCTCCACACCACGGGCAGGTCCAGCTTCGCCATCCCGGCATGATGCCAGGCCACGACGCTCCGGCACGGGGATCGTTACTGAGTCGAGACTCAGTTAGGCTGCGCCCATGCCTCGCGTCTCCAATCTCGGTATCACCATCGGCTCCCTGCCCAGCGGCCCCAGCGGGTCCCTCCTCGACGTGCCCGGGGTGGGCGTCGGCCACGCCACGGTGTGGCGCGACGAGCAGCCGCCGCCGGCCGGGCGCGGCGTCGCGCGTACCGGCGTCACGGTGATCGACCCGGGCGGCAACGCGTTCCGGGAGCCGATCCCCGCGGGCGGCGCGGTCCTCAACGGGGCGGGCGAGTGCACCGGCTTCCTGTCCGCACAGGAATGGGGCCTGGTCGAGACGCCCGTCTTCCTGACCTCGACCATGCAGCTCGGCCGGGTGTACGACGCCGCCTGCGAGCTGCTCATGGAGTCCGAGCCGGGGATCGGCGAGGACGACGTGGTCATCCCGGTGGTGGCCGAGTGCGACGACAGCTTCCTGTCCGAGTCCCGCCGCATGCAGGTGACCCGCGACGACGTCGCCAAGGCGCTGACCGCCGCGCGCGACGCCGCCGCGCGCGCCGACGCCGACCGGGCGGCCGGCCACGCGCCGCAGCCGCCCGCCGAGGGTGCGGTCGGCTCCGGCACCGGCATGAGCTGCCTGGGCTTCAAGGGGGGCATCGGCACCGCGTCGCGGGTCCTGCCCTCGGGGCACACCCTGGGCGTGCTCGCGATGACGAACTTCGGCGAGCGCACCCGGCTCACCGTGGCGGGCGTGCCGGTCGGGCAGCTGCTGCCGCCCGCGCCCGCACCGACCGCGCCCCCGGCGGGATCGTGCGTCGTCATCGTGATCACCGACGCGCCGATCGACCCGGCCGGATGCCAGCGGCTGGCCCGCCGCGCCGGGCTGGGCCTGGCCCGCACCGGCTCCACCGCGCACCACGCCAGCGGCGAGATCTTCCTGGCCCTGGCCACCGGCCTGCGCGCCCCGCGCGGCACCGCATCCCCCGTCACCGCGCTGCAGGGCCGCGAGCTGGACCCGTTCTTTGCCGCCGTGGTCGAGGCGACCGAGGAGAGCGTCCTGAACAGCCTCCTCAACGCGCCCACCGTGACCGGCCGCAGCGGCAACACCGCCGAGGGCCTGCCGGTCGACCGCGTCCGCGCCCTGCTCGCCCTCCACTCCTGACCGACCCGCCCCTTTTATCGACGTTGGCCTATCTGGATGACTTTTTCGAGATCACACTCATCCAGATAGGCCA
>NZ_JBFAOU010000254.1:0-8471 GCF_040675365.1 Catellatospora sp. NPDC049609
TCCCGTTCCTGCTGGGCCACGAGGCGGCAGGCGTCGTCGAGGCCGTCGGCGAGGGCGTGACCGAGGTCGCGCCCGGCGACTACGTGGTGCTCAACCGAGGAACTGGTTCGGGTCGTAGTAGTGCTCGACCTCGAGCAGCTTGAGGTCGTCACTGACCTTGGCGACGCTGATCCCGAACATCTCGATCGTCTTGCCGTCCGGCTGGTGGCCGTGGTACTCGCCCTCGAACGTGCCCCAGTGCCGCCACTTGAAGGTGACGACCGGCGGCGGGCTGATGACTTCCAGGACCTCCCAGTAGAACCCGCCCGGGAACGCCTTGTGGAAGATGTGGTGCGAGGAGTCGAACGACTCCTGACCGCTGCGGTAGAACGGGCTGTCCCCGATGAGGATGTTGTAGCTGCCGATGTCGGCGATGTCCTGCGCGCTGGCCCACGGTCCGCCGTTGACGTTGGTCCGGAAGTGCTCGGTGACCATCGACACCCAGGTCGCCGGGTCCTTCTTGTACGAGACCTCCATCTCGAAGACCTGCACGATGCTCTCCACGATCGCCTCGAGCGAGTCGGGTGCATGCTGGGTGCTGCGCTGCCCCGGCATGACGGTGTGGGAGAGGTGGTAGTCAGGGGTGGTGCCGTCACGCCAGGCAGATGGGTCGGCGGCGTCGATGACGGCGGTGCGGCCCCGCAGCCACAGTGGGGGTTGTTCGGACACGATGCGGTTCCGTCCTTTCACGAACGATGGGGGGTGTCGGCAGGCCGGCCGCCTGCCGGAGTAGGTGGAGGGCTCCTGGGCCCACGAACCGCACTTGATTTCCGACGTGGGCCGCGAGCGCCGCGACCGTCTGCTGCTGCAGCTGAGGGTGCCGCAGGAGTGCGCCGACATCGGCATGGCGCGGTGTGCCGTCGCTGAGGTGCTCGGCGGTGGCGCCGGCCCGCGTCCGCGACTGGCAGGCGTCAGGGCCCACCGCAACCTCCCCCGCTCGGCAGTCGCAGAGAGAGTATCGATGTTGTGGCATCTATGGAACCCTGAAAACTGCTTCTCGGACGACCGTGCGCGAGAAGCCCTGCCCGGCCGATCGGTGGGCGGCCGGCCACACTGAGCCTTTCCCAGTAACGGTTCGTAACTCGGTGTGATCATGTGGTGCGGCCGTGTTCGATGTGCAGCAGGAGTGCCGGCGCAGGCCGAACAGGTCTGCCTGGACAGGCATAATCAGGCCACCCGCATCGGCGTGATCGCGGCGACCTTATGCTCGGCGCCGAGCGCGGACGTCGCGTTCTCTTGGCTCATCGCCCGAATGGAGAACTCATGACCACGGCCTCGTCCACCAGCTACGCACCCGCGGTGCCCGAGAAGCACGGGATGACGCCGATCGCCATCCCCGCACAGCCTGACGCCATCGAGCTCGGAACCGGGCAGCCGCCGAACGCCTCGGCACCAGAGGCCTGGCACAGCGAGTACGGCAGCATGTTCGCCCGCAACGTCGTCATCGCCACGCTCACGCCGTTCCTGCCGGATCCGGCCAAGGCCACGGGCACCGCCGTGATCGTGGCTCCGGGCGGAGGATTCATGTCCCTGTCCATGGAGAACGAGGGCTGGGACGTTGCGCGCGCGCTCGCGAACCGCGGCGTAGCTGCCTTCGTGCTGAAGTACCGGCTCAAGCCGACCCCGGAGGACCTTGACGACTTCGCCGTAGCGATCAGGGCGATGCTGGCCGGACCACGTCCATCGGACTGGCATGACCCAGCCACCGCGCTCCGCGCCCTGGCCCCGCAGATCGCCGACGCCCGCGCAGCGTTCGCGCTCGTGCGCAGCCGAGCGTCCGAGTGGACAATCGATCCCGAGCGCGTCGGCATGGTCGGCTTCTCCGCCGGTGCCATGCTCACCGTCGCCACTGCCCTTGTCGGTGAGGATGCGAAGCCGGCCTTCATCGGCGATATCTACGGTCCGCTCACGGCGTTCGAGGTACCCGACGACGCGCCGCCGCTGTTCATCGCACTTGCCGCAGACGATGGCGTGATCGACCCGAGCGGGTTCCCCCTAGTGGAGAGCTGGCGCGCTGCCGGGCGGCCCGTGGAGCTCCACTTCTACGAGCAGGGCGGGCACGGATTCGGCATGTATCCGAAGGAGACGACCAGCACCGACTGGTTCGACTCCTTCGTGAACTGGATGAGGATGCACGGTCTGGTCGAGCACCCTGAGGCGACATCCCCCTAAGGCGACCTGCTCCTGCGAAATGGCACCCAAAGGCAAGCTCGGGTTGGCCGATGGCCAAGCGCGCGTGTCCGCGGTGATTGAAGGCACTGAGCCCTTCCCCGGTAACCGCCCGTCGCGCTAGGTGACTGTCCTGGTGCGACACGCCGCAAGGTTCGCGGTGCAACGGAAAGAGTGAAGACCCTGTAGAAGTGGTATCGACCGAGAGATCGAACTTCATGGGTGCCTTACGTGACGACCAGTGTCGCATACACCGCCGTGCTCGATGTCCGCCGGGAGACGGTGCTGTTCGTGTCCCAACTCCTGCACACCGAACGCCGCCGACGTGGCACCCGCGCCGGAACCCGGGCGCTGGGCTGCTTCGCTCAAGCGGTACTGGTCTTGCGCTGGTTCCTCGATGGCACCCGGCTGGCACAACTGGCCCGCGACAACACCATCGCCGGCTCGACCGCCTACCGCCATCTTCACGAAGGCATCGCAGTGCTGGCCGAACGCAAGCCGTCCCTGCACGCGGCGCTGCTGGCAGCCAAGATGGCCGGGCACAGCCACATCAACGTCGACGGCACCCTGATCCACACCGACCGTTGCCGGATCCCCGGCCCGACCCCGGGCGTGGATCTCTACTGGTCGGGCAAACATCACCACCACGGCGGCAACATCCAGGTCGTCTCGACCCCAGACGGCTGGCCGCTATGGACCTCCGACGTGCGACCCGGCCGCGAGCACGACACCACGGCGTTGCGCGAACACGCAGAGATGCCGCCCGCACTGCGCGAGTGGACCGGCGACGACCTGCCCGTCCTGGCCGATCTGGGCTACGAAGGCGAAGCAGCGACCTTCGTCCTACCGATCAAGAAACCCGCCGACGACGCTCTGATCGACGACCAACGCCAGCTCAACTGGCTTCAGGCGTACGCCCGAGCCCGAGCCGAACAAGCCAACTCGCTGCTCAAGACCACCTTCAAGGCGTTACGCCGGGTCAGCCTGTCACCCGACATCATCGGCGCCATCGTCGCCGCCGCCATCATCCTGCTGCACATCGAACACGGCCGCACCACATGATCACACCGAGTTACGAACCGTTTCTGGGAAAGGCTCCCTGGGTGCCGCCTGGCTGAGCCGCTCGTGTACGCACCGGCAAGCCCACGGAAGCTCGCCCTACGGACGCTGTCAGGCGGCAGCCTGCCGGCGCCGACATCCGGACCGTGCTGCCGGTGCGCCAGCTCGTCACCTGGCTGGAACGGCCGATCCTGGTGGGACCTCGCCTTCTCTGAGAGCGATTCCATCACGATGTCCTGCTCCCGAGCATGCCGTGAGAGAGCGTTTGCTCATTGAAAAACTCTTGACTCAGAAGGTGATGCAGTCATAATTTTCACTATCTCAATGCTCGCGTGAACATAATGCTCACCGTCCCTGGGAGGTCTCGTGTTCCGAAAACCCGCAGTGTCGAGTGCGGCGATCCTGCTGATCGCCGCCGGCTTGGTCAGCGTCGCCGAACCCCAACCCGCGGCCGCCGCCAGCTGCAGCGTCCTGTTCGACGACTTCCAGTACGGCTCGTCGACCGATCCGGCCCTGGCCGCGCGTCACTGGACGGTGCGCAGCGGCGGCGGCGGACCGGGCATCCCCGGCGCCTCCTGGCTGCCGTCCCAGGTGACGTTCCCCGTCGCGGACGGGCAGAAGGTCCTCCAGCTGTCCTCCTACACCGACGGCACCGGCGCCGGCACGGCCCAGACGGAGATCTACCACCAGCGGAAGTTCTTCGAGGGCACCTATGCCAGCCGGGTCCGCTTCACCGACGCGCCGGTGTCCGGCAACGACGGCGACAAGATCGTGGAGACCTTCTTCACGATCACCCCACTGGCGTACTCGATGGATCCCAGCTACGGCGAGATCGACTTCGAGTATCTGGCGAACGGGGGATGGGGCGAGACGGGCCCGGCGTTCTTCGAGACCACCTGGGAGACCTACCAGCCCGACCCGTGGATCGCCGACAACGTCCACTCCGTCCAGCGGCGCAGCTACAACGGCTGGCACGACCTGGTCGCACAGGTGAGCGGCGGCCGGGTCAAGTACTTCATCGACGGCGCGCTGGTCGCCGACCACGGCGACAAGTTCTACCCCGAGACGCCGATGTCGATCAACTACAACCTGTGGTTCATCGACAGCTCCGGTCACACGGGCGGCCGCAGCACCTACATCCAGCAGGTGGACTGGCTCTACTTCGCCGGCAACGAGGTGATCTCCACCGACGTGGCCCGCAACCGGGTCAACGCCTACCGGAGCCTGGGCACCACCCACGTGGACACCGTCGGCACCGGCGGCACCTGCCCCGACCCCGGCGGCAGCGGTGGGCCGATCTCCTCCACGACCTGGTACAGCATCGTCAACAAGACCAGCGGCAAGTGCGTCGACGCCCGCGCCTCGGGCACCGCCAACGGCACCGCGATCCAGCAGTACACGTGCAACAACTCCAACGCCCAGCAGTACCTGTTCCAGCCCACCGGCGGCAGCAACGTGCGCATCAACAACCGGAACAACGCCGCCCAGGTCCTCGACGTCAGCGGGGTGTCCGCCGCCGACAACGCGGTCGTGCACCTGTGGAACTACGTCGGCGGCGGGAACCAGCAGTGGATACCGGTCGCCGAAGGCGGCGGCTACTACCACTTCGTGTCGGTGCACAGCGGCAAGTGCCTCGACGTGCCCGCCGCCTCCACCGCCGACAGCGTGCAGCTGGTGCAGTACACCTGCAACGGCACCGGCGCGCAGTCCTTCCGCTTGGTGGCCCAGCCGTAGCGCGGCTCCGGCGGCTCGCGGGACGTTCCGCGAGCCGCCGGCAGCCTCGTCACGAGGACCCCTCGGTCAGGTCAGACGACCGTGCGCGACCACTGCTGGTTGGTGCCGGTGTTGCACGCGTACTGCTTGAGGATCGCGCCGTCCGCGGTCGACGCGGCGGGCACGTCCACGCACTTGCCGCTGTGCCGGGCCCGGAGCTGGAACCAGCTGCCGTTGGCGACCATCTGGAACTGCTGGTTGTTGCCGGTGCCGCAGGTGTACTGGATCAGCTCGGCGCCGTCGGCGGTCGAGGCGTTCACCACGTCGAGGCACTTACCGCTGTGCCGGCTGACGATCCGCCAGTAGCCGCTGCCGGCGTCCTGGAACTGCCACTGCTGCCACGCGTTGCCGCCGTAGGTGTACTGGCCGATGCGCGCGCCGTTGGCGGTGTTGGGCTGCTGGACGTCCATGGCCTTGCCGCTGTGGCGCACGTTGACGCGGTAGAACGTCGTCGGCGTCGGCGTGGCGTCGCCGACGGTGTCGCCCCAGCCGTACCGGATCCGGTCGGCGCCGGAGGTGTTGCGGATGGTCAGGTTCAGATCGGTGCCGCTGCCGTTCAGGGAGAACATCGAGTACCAGTCGTAGCCGATGGTGCCGGGCTTGCCGCCGAGGGCGGGCCAGTAGGTGCCGCCCATCTGGTTGTCCCGCATGACCTGGGCCATGGCGCGGATGTGGCGTACGAAGTTGTCGGTGCTGTTCGCGTCGCCGTAGTTGAGGCCGGTGGACATCGGCCCGCCGAACTCGGTCGCGACCGCGCGGGACGCGCAGTTGCCCAGCCGCGTCTGGATGTGGCTGCGGAACGCGTCGTAGGTCATCGCGCTGTAGAAGAACGCGTAGTGGTGGAAGGACAGCAGCGTCGCGTTGAAGCGGCTGTCGTTGCAGACGTCCCGCAGGTCCTGGCTGTAGCCGGTGCCCCCGATGAGCACCCGGCCGGGCACCGCCGAGGTGTGGTAGCCGAGCCAGTTCGCCGCGACGTCGCGCCACTCCGCCGAGCTGTAGCCGTGCGGCTCGTTCATCGGCTCGAAGTAGACGTTGCCGTTCGAGCCGTACGTGTTGGTCACGCTGGACCACATCGTGTTCCACGCGGCGAGGTTGGTGATCCTGCCGCCGGAGGCGGCGCCGTCCTCCCAGTAGGCGAGGATGACCTTGAAGCCGCGCTCGGTGGCGGCGTCGATGGCGCCGCGGTAGGCGTTCCACCAGGTCGTGTTGGCCACCGTGTGGGTGTTGATGGGCAGCCGGACGGTGTTGACGCCCATGGTGGCGGCCATGTCGTCGTAGAGGGCGTTGGCCTTGGCCCGCACCGTCGCGTTGCTGTCGGACTGGCTCAGGCCCTGCACGACGAGTGTGGTGGTGCTGAAGTTGTCACCCAGCACGGCCCAGTTCATGCCTCGGAACTGGCGCGTGGCGGCATGGGCCGGCGCCGCGGCGACGACGAGGCCCGCCACGGCCGCGAGCGCGGTCACCACCAGGGCGATCAGCAACCGGTGCGGCGAGCGGGTGCGCCACGACGGTTCCGATACGTCGGGCGACATGATCCGTGTCATGAGATCTCCAACCATCATCGAGATTCCTGTGTCCGACGGGATGCGACGTGGTTGATCTGTCCGCATCGCCTCCTGACCGCCTCCCGCGGGAGATGTCGTCGGTGTTACATCGGTAACGGAATCGAGCACCCGGAGCCATGAACTGATCCGATACGTTCAGGAGCGCTCAGAGTCGAACGCCGCACCCGACGCCGGTGAACGGCTGTGGCGGGAGCCGCCACGCCCTGCCCGGCCGTCACGACGGGGTCCGGCGCAGGCCCGATAGACTTCGTGGCCGGCGAAGCGGAGGTGGCATGGTTCAGGGGTGGCACGGCTGGTTCGGCACGTTCACCGGGGTGGCACTGGTGACGGTCGCCGTGCTGCCGTTGGTCGCGCTGGCGGTGTGGGCTCTGGCGCGCCGTCGCAGAGCCGCCGGCTCCACGTCGGCCTGGCGGACGTCTCTGGCCGAGGTCGGCATCGTCTACGGGACGGTGCCGTGGGTGTGGATGATCATGCTGCCGGGCGAGGACGCCGGTGCCGTCTCCGGGCGGGTGAGCCTGGTGCCGCTGCGGGATCTGATCACGATCTTCGCCGACGGGGGACCCCTGCGGTTCACGGGCCAGGTCGTCGGCAACCTACTGGTCTTCGCGGCGCTGGGGTTCCTCGCTCCGCTGCGGTTCGCGGCGCTGGCGTCGGTGCCGCGCATTCTGGCACTCGCGGCGGGCTGTTCGATCCTCGTCGAGGCCGCCCAGTACGTCCTGCGGCTGGACCGGGTCTCCTCGCTGGACGACGTACTGCTCAACGCGGCCGGCGCCGGGCTGGCCGCACTGGCGTCGCGTCCCTGGTGGAGCGCTACGGCCCAGGCGCCGTCAGATCGACCCCGACCGGCCCTGGCGCCGGGGCGCTGAGCCGCCGCCGGCGGCCATCCAGCCCGGTCAGAACACCTGAGTTGCCTGTTCACCAGGTGAGATTCAATGGTTTCGAGGTGTTCATGGCACCCGCGCCGGGTACGGCAACCGCTTGACGGTCACATCTTGACGGTCATGTACGGGGGTGGAGAGCTATGAGCACCAACTATGACGCCGGACCCGCTCGCAGCGGGCAGCTGGGCGACCAGCGGCCGGTGGAGACCGTCGGGACGTACCACGCCGACGACGTGCGCGACGAGGTGGTCGGCCGGGAACACGAGCGCTTCGGGGGAATGAAGTTCGGCTCGGCCTTCTTCGGCTGGCTGACCGCGATGGGCACGGCGGTGCTGCTGACGGCTCTGCTGGCCGCGGCGGGCACCGCGATCGGGCTGGCGGCCGCGGACAACAGCGTGGTGCAGGACGCCACCAACGCGGTCACCGACACCGCCCGGTCGATCGGGATCGCCGGCATCATCGCGTTGCTGGTGGTGCTGTTCGTGTCGTACTTCTGCGGAGGCTACGTCGCTGGGCGGATGGCCCGCTTCGACGGCGCGAAGCAGGGCGTCGCGGTGTGGCTGTGGTCGATCTTGATCGCGGTCCTGGTGGCGGTCGTGGGTGCGGTCGCCGGTGACCAGTACGACGTCCTGTCTCGGCTGAACGGGTTCCCGCGGGTGCCGGTCAACGAGGGCGCTCTCACCACGGCCGGGATCGTGACGGCGATCGTCCTGGCGGCGGTGGCGCTGATCGGCGCGGTGCTCGGCGGTCGCGCCGGGATGCGCTACCACCGCAGGGTCGACCAGGCCGGGCTGGGCGATGGCCGTACGGACCGGATCACTCATCCGGACGCGATCCGCTGATCCGGCTGCGGCGCCGATGCCCATGCCGTGACGCGGACCCGGTGACCCGGGAACGCTGGTGGTCCCTCATGGGGACCACCAGCGCCGTCCGGAGATGTGCCGCCGTGCTTACTCGTTTCGGGACGTGGTCCACGTCCCGAAAC
>NZ_JBFAOU010000255.1:0-8396 GCF_040675365.1 Catellatospora sp. NPDC049609
TCAACGCGACCCAGCAGACCGCGTTCCAGAGCTACATCGCCGCGGGCGGCGGCTACGTCGGCGTGCACGCCGCCGCCGACACCGAGTACGACTGGTCCTGGTACGGCGGCCTGGTCGGGGCGTACTTCGCCTCGCACCCGGCGACGCAGCAGGCCACCATCCGCAACGAGGACCGCGCGAACATCTCCACCGCGCACCTGCCGGCGACCTGGACCCGCAGCGACGAGTGGTACAACTACCGCACCAACCCGCGCCCGAACGTCCGCGTGCTGATGAACCTCAACGAGGGCAGCTACACCGGCGGCAACATGGGCGACCACCCGATCACCTGGTGCCACAACTACGCCGGCGGCCGCGCCTGGTACACCGGCCTCGGCCACACCGAGGCCGGCTACACCGACACCAACTTCACCCGGATGCTGCTCGGCGGCATCCAGATCGCGGCCGGCGCGGTCGCCGCCGACTGCGGCACGCCCCCGCCCGGCCCGGCCGGGATCAGCCTGCGCGCCCGCGCCAACGGCAGGTTCGTCACCGCGCCCAACGGCGGGGCGTCGGCGCTGATCGCCGGCGCCACCGCCATCGGCACCGCGGAGCGGTTCGAGCTGGTCGACCGGGGCAGCGGCAACGTCGCGCTGCGCGCGCTGGTGAACTCCCGCTACGTCTGCGCCGACAACGCCGGGGCGAACCCGCTCATCGCCAACCGCACCGCGGTCGGCGGCTGGGAGACGTTCGCGCTGGTCCGCAACTCCAACGGCAGCGTCAGCCTGCGCGCGCAGGCCAACGGCAGGTACGTCGTCGCCGAGAACGGCGGCGCCGCACCGCTGATCGCCAACCGCACCGCGATCGGCCCGTGGGAGCAGTTCGACCTGGTCACGCCGTAACGGGCAGCGAGCAGGCCGGCCGGTGACGACAGGGCGTCACCGGCCGGCCCGTCCCTGCGCGGCAGATGTCACACAACTGTCACGGTTCTGAGGGTTACCGCCGACTCGAACCGGGAATGGTGACATCCGCCGGCAAGGAGGTAGTTGCGTGGACGACACGGTCGCGGTGACCACGGCACAGGCGGTGCCGCTGGTGGAAGTGCAGGTCAAGGGGGTACTCGACGCGCATGCGGCGCCGGGGGTGAACCATCTGCTGGAGGAGGCGCTGGTGCTGCGGCCACGGCAGATCGTGGTCGACCTGACCGAGTGCGAGGCGATCGACGCGGCGGGGATCCTGCTGCTGCTGGACGCGCACCGGCGAGCGGCCCGCGACGGCGGGACGGTGGCCCTGCGCTCCCCCAACGCCCGGGCGCGGCGCAGCCTGCGGCTGGCCAGGGTCGACCGCATCCTGCAGATCCTGCCGTTGCGCACGGCCGACGTGCCCCTGCAGGGACCGGTGGTTCTGTGAGGGTGCCGGGCGAGCGGGCCGGATCGGTGCCGCGGCGTGCCGGCGACGAGCGCGGCCGGTACGACCTCATCGTGGCGGGCGAGCGGGTGCCCGCCACCGATCCCGACGACAGCGTCGACCACGTCGACGCCGCCCTGGCCTCGCTGCGGCCGTTCGTCGCCGCGCGCCGGGGCGCCTGGGCGGCGGTGCCCGACGGCACCGCGCCCGCCGAAGCTGACGTGCTGACCACCGACGGCGACGGCGACGAGGCCCGGCTCGGCTCCGGGCTGCTGCGCTCGCTCTACCACCACCAGCCCGCGGAGTTCCCGCCCGGCTGGTTCGAGCCGTACGAACACGCCAACCACGCGCTCGCGAGAGCTGTCGCCGGGTCCGCGGGGCCCGGCGGCACCGTATGGGTGCACGGCCACCAGCTGCAGCTGCTGCCCCGCATGCTGCGCCGGATGCGACCCGACCTGGCGACCGCCGTGCACCTGCACAGCGCGTTCCCGCCCGCGGAGTCGTTCTCCCGGCTGCCCGAGCACCGGGCGCTGCTGGCCGGGCTGCTCGGCGCCGACGTGGTGGCGCTGCCGCACCACCGGGCGGTGGACAACCTGCTCGACCTCGCCGGGCGCGTGCACGGGCTGCCGGTGCGTGACGGCCAGGTCGCCGTCGGCAACCGCCGGGTCCGCGTGCTCGCCTGCGCGCTGCCCGCCGACACCGGCGGCATGCGGCGGCTGACCCGGCTGCCGCGGGTGCGTGAGCGGGCCGCCGAGATCCGGTCCGCGCTGCGGGTGGACGGCCCGGTGCTGCTGTCGATCGGCGGCTGGGACCCGGCCGACGCCGTCGAGCAGCGCCTGCACGCGTTCGACCGGTTCCTCGCCGAGCACCGGCCCGAGCCCGGGACGGTGGCGCTGCTGCACGTGGCGTGCGGCGAGCCGCGCACCCCGGAGGAGCTGGAGCAGCGGGAGCTCGTCGACCGCCACATCGCGAAGATCAACGGTACGCACGCCAGCGTCGGCCAGGCGATCGTGCACTACGTGCGCACCGGCCCGGACCGCCGCGAGCTGGCCGCGCTGTACCTGGCGTGTGACGGCCTGCTGGCCACGCCGGTGCACCACGGCACGCTGCACGGGCCGCACGAGTTCGTCGCGGCCCGTGGCGCGCGCGGCGCCACGGTCGTGGTCAGCGAACTGACCAGCGGCGCCACCGACCTGCCGGGCGCGATCACGGTGAACCCGCACGACGCGGCCGCGTTCGCCGAGGCCATCGCGCGCGCGGCCGGATGCTCCGGCCCGGCACCGCAGGCCGGGATCGCGCCGCACGAGCCCGCGCTCGACGTCTGGGCCGAGCACGTGCTCGCCGCCGTACGCGCCCGCGCCGCCGCCCCGACGGTGCCGCGGCCGCGCCGGGTGCCTCCGGTGCCCGGGCACACCCGTCCCCCGCTGCCCGAGCGCACCGTGCTGCGGCCCGTCCCGCCCGAACCGGGCCGCCGGACCGACGTCCACTGACCCGCTCACCTGGTCGAAGCTCCGGGCGCGCTGCGGGACCGGCGCGGTCGGAGCTTCGATCAGGAGGTGGTCAGCTCCAGTTCTGGCCCGCCGGCTGGCGGGTGGTGGCGTTGAGCCGGTTGAAGAAGTTGGTGGTGGCGATCCACAGCACCAGCGCCGCGAGCTCGGCCTCGCCGAAGTGCTTGGCCGCCGCCTCCCAGACGTGGTCCGGCACCGGGTCCGGCCGGTCGGCCAGCCGGGTGGCGCACTCGGCCAGCTCCAGCGCGGCACGCTCGGCCTCGGTGAAGTAGTCGGTCTCCCGCCACGCGGCGACCGAGAACAGCCGCTCGTCGCTCTCCCCGCCCTTGCGCATGGCGCGGGCGCCAGAGTCGACGCACGCGCTGCATCCGTTGATCTGGCTGGCCCGCAGGTGCACCAGCTCCAGGGTCGACTGGGGCACGCCGGCCGAGTGGGCGGCCTTGTAGAGGGCGTTGATGCCCTTCATGGCCTCCGGCAGCACCGCGGCGGGGTTGGTCATCCGTGCCTGCATGTCTTCCTCCATTAGGATCTTGAAAGGGCTGTCACATCGCCCCGTTCCCGTTCGTCACCGGTATGACGGGCCACCCCACGAAGATGTGACAGATATGGCCTGCATCACATTTGGTGACGATCCACGGAGGTATGCGGGATATGCGGGATCAGGACAGCCTGGCGGACCGGTTCGAGCAGGACCGGGGGCGGCTGCGCGCGGTCGCGTTCCGGATGCTGGGCTCCACCGCCGAGGCCGACGACGCGGTGCAGGAGGCCTGGCTGCGGCTCAGCCGGTCCGACGTCAGCGACGTCGCCAACCTCAGCGGCTGGCTGACCACCGTCGTCGGCCGCATCTGCCTCGACATGCTGCGCTCGCGCACCACCCGCCGCGAGGACTCCCTCGACGACGCCGCCGAGACCGGGTTCGCCCCCGCCGACGCGGCGACGCCCGATCCCGAGCAGGAGGCCGTGCTCGCCGACTCGATGGGGCTGGCCCTGCTGGTCGTGCTCGACACGCTCTCCCCCGCCGAGCGCCTGGCCTTCGTGCTGCACGACCTGTTCGCGGTGCCCTTCGACGAGGTGGCCCCGGTCATCGGCAAGTCACCGGACGCGGCCCGGCAGCTGGCCAGCCGCGCCCGCCGCCGGGTCCAGGGGCAGGCGCCCGACGCCGACGACACCGACCAGGCCCGCCGCCGCGAGGTGGTCGAGGCGTTCCTGGCCGCCGCCCGCGAGGGCCGGTTCGAGGCGCTGCTGAGCGTGCTCGACCCGGACGTGGTCATGCGCTCCGACGCCATGGCCGTGAAGATGGGCTCGACCGCCGAGGCGCGCGGCGCCACCGCGATCGCCGGTTACTGGTCGGGCAAGGCGGCCGAGGCCCGCCCCGCGCTGGTCGGCGGCGTCGTCGGCGCGGTGTGGGCACCGCACGGCAAGGTGCGCGTCGCGCTCAGCTTCACCATCACCGACGGCCGCATCAGCGGCATCGACCTCACCGCCGACCGCGACGCCCTGGCCGCCCTCGACGTGGAGATCCTCACCGCCTGACCCGTCCGCATGCCGACAGTGGCTCCTAGGCGACCACTGTCTGGCGTGCCGCCCGCCGTACGCGCAGGCTCCCGGCAAGCGCACCGATGCGCACTGTCGTGAGAGGACCTTCGATGCGGCGTACCCTCGCCCTGCTCCTCGTCATTCCGGCCCTGGTGGTGCTGCCCGCGGCACCGGCCCTGGCCGCGACCGTCCCCGTCACCACCACCGCCGACGTGGTGAACGGCGCCGACGGGCTCACCTCGCTGCGCGAGGCGGTCGACGCGGCCAACGCCGCCGCCGGGCCGACCACCATCGAGCTCGCGGCCGGGACGTACACCCTGAGCCTGTGCGCCGACGACGACGCCAACGCGGGCGGCGACCTCGACGTCACCACCGCGCAGCCGGTCACCGTCGACGGCGGCGGTGCCACCGTGACCCAGAGCTGCGCGGGTGAGCGGGTGCTGCACACCCTCGACACCGCGGGCGCGGTGACGGTGCAGCACCTGACCGTCACCGGCGGCGAAGGCCCCGGCGCGGCCGCGCAGTACGCCGGCGACCTGGACCTGGTCGACAGCACCGTGTCCGGCAACGACGCCGGCGGCGGCGCGGTGCTCAACAGCGAGGACGGGATCTCCGGTGCGAGCCTGGACCTGACCGGCTCCACGCTGGGCCCGAACACGGGCACCGGCATCCGGGTCTCGTTCGGCACGGTCCGGGTCACCGACTCGGTGATCTGGCAGCACACGCTGCGCGGCGTCGGCCTCATCGACGGCGCGCTGACCGTCACCGGCTCGACGGTCACGCAGAACGGCACCGGCGGGCTGAGCACCACCGGCCAGGGTTCGGGCCTGTTCGCGCTGACCGACTCCACCGTGTCCGACAACGGCGGCACCGGCGTGACCTGCTCGGCCTGCGGGCACCTGGAGGTCACCGGCTCCACGATCAGCGGCAACAGCCCCGGCCCGTCGTCACCCGGCGGCGGCATCGTGGTCAACGCCGACCAGGACACCCCCACCGACGAGCTGCACGTGTACATCACGAACAGCACGGTCAGCGGCAACACCCGCGAGGGCGCCGGGGGCGGGCTGGGCGTGTTCATCCTGGAGAACACCGACGGGCCGCCGCCCGCGCAGATCGTGCTGACCGGCTCGACGTTCAGCGCCAACGGCGCGCTGGGCGCCTCCGGCCGCGGCGGCGGCGTGTACGCCGAGACGGGCGAGATCCGCGTCGACAACTCGACGCTGACCGGCAACAACGCGAACGTCTCCGGCGGCGCGCTGTTCGGTGCGGACGGCGACGTGTTCCTGCGCCACGCCACGGTGTACGGCAACTTCGGCCCGGTGGCGTCCAACGTGGCCACCGGCGCGGACCTGCACGCGTTCGCCTCGGTGGTGGCGCTGGGCACCGGCGGGGCCGACGAGTGCGGGATCGCCGGCACCACCACCTCCACCGGGTACAACGTGGGCGGCGACGGCTCGTGCGCCTTCGTCGCGGGGCCCGGCGACCTGAACGCCACACCCGACGCGGGACTGCTGGGCCTGGCCGCCAACGGCGGCCCGACGCCGACCCTGCTGCCCACCGCGGCCAGCCCGGTCAACGGGCGGGTCCCGGCGGCGGCATGCACCGTGCTGACCGTCGACCAGCGGGGCACGGCCCGCCCGCAGGGCAGCGCGTGCGAGACCGGCGCGGTCGAGGTCAGCGAGGTGCCGCCGGCCCCGGCCTGCACGCAGACCGGCACGCCCGGCCCGGACGTGCTGATCGGCACCGGTGGCGCGGACGTGCTGTGCGGGCTCGGCGGCGCGGACACGCTGCTGGGCCTGGGCGGCCCGGACGAGCTGCGCGGCGGCGACGGCAACGACCTGCTGATCGGCGGGGCCGGTGACGACGTCCTGCGCGGCGGGGCCGGTGCCGACCTGCTGATCGGGGCGCCCGGCGCCGACGTGTACGACGGCGGGCCCGGCGGCGACCTGTGCGTGCGCCTGACCGGTCCGCCGTTCTGCTGAGCAGCCGTTTCGCTGAGAAAGGAAGCGGTCGAGGCTCCGTCCGCCCGAGAAACGGAGCCTCGACCGCGCTCGGCCCGCAGTGGGAACCAAGCCTGTCGGCCGCCGGAACGGGCCGGCCGCGCGGTCAGTCCGGCCAGCGGCCGGTCAGCGCCTTGACGCTGTGCGCACCGCCCCGGTCGACCGCTGCCTTAACCAGACCGAACACCGCCCCCTGCAGGGCGGCGGCGATCAGGATCTCGGTCCAGCCCTTGTCCGGGTCGGTGGCGTTGGGCGTATCCGGCTTGCCGGACGCCAGGCGCCAGACCTGCTTGAACGCCGCCCCGGCGATGACACCGGCCAGCGCCCCGCCCACCATGCCGATCGGTCGGTAGACCAGCTTCGGGGTGTTCATCTCCGCTCTCCTTCCGACGGGCCGCCACGGGCCGAGACCTCGGCCGCGACTGCCCGTGGCGCTCGCATACCCAGATCAGCGCGCCACTCACCTGCGGCGGCCGAGCCGGCACGCACGCGGCGCGCCATCGCCGCCGAAGTCTGCCGCGATTTCGGTACCAGCATTAGAGAGCGCTCTCTTGACGGCGGTGAAACACCGTCTTAACGTGACAGCTGTCAATCTTTTAACAGTGCTTACCGAAAGTGTTCCGCTCGGCACGCCTGGTGGCACGCCCCGCACCCTCCCTGGGAGGTAGGTCCCATGCGCAGAGCAACCCGACTGATCGTCCGACTGTCCGTGGCCGCGCTCGCCGCGGCCGGCCTCGCCGTGCCCGCCGGCGCCATCACCGCCACACCCGCCGCGGCCGTCGGCCCGCAGACCTGGTCCGACGAGTTCAACGCCGCCGCGGGCACGCCCGTCAACGGCAGCAAGTGGAAGTTCGACATCGGCGGCGGCGGTTGGGGCAACAACGAACTGCAGTACTACACCAACAGCACCAGCAACGCCGTGCACGACGGCGCGGGCAACCTCGTCATCACCGCCCGCCGCGAGAACCCCGCCGGTTACGGCTGCTGGTACGGCAGCTGCCAGTACACCTCCGCGCGGCTGCTCACCGCCGACCGGTTCACCCAGACCTACGGCCGGTTCGAGGCGCGCATCAAGATCCCGCGCGGCAACGGCATCTGGCCCGCTTTCTGGATGCTGGGCAGCGACATCGGCACCAACCCGTGGCCCAACAGCGGCGAGATCGACATCATGGAGAACATCGGCCGCGAGCCGAGCACCGTCCACGGCAGCCTGCACGGCCCCGGCTACTCCGGCTGCTGCTCGCTCACCGGCTCGTACACCATGCCGGGCGGCCAGCGGCTGGCCGACGCGTTCCACACGTACACGGTGGACTGGGCGCCGGACTCGGTGACCTGGTACATCGACGGCATCCAGTACTCCCGCAAGACCCGGGCCGACGCGGGCGCCAACCGGTGGGTGTTCGACCACCCGTTCTTCATGCTGCTGAACGTCGCCGTGGGCGGCAACTGGCCCGGCTCGCCGGACGGCAGCACCGTGTTCCCGCAGCAGATGCTGGTCGACTACGTGCGCGTGTTCGCCCACGACGGCGGCACCACGCCGCCCAGCGGCGCGACCTTGCTCATCGGCCAGAGCAGCAACCGCTGCATCGACATCCCCAGCTCCAACACCGCCAACGGCTCCCGGCTGCAGATCTGGGACTGCAACGGCACCGGCGCGCAGAAGTGGTCCTTCGAGGCCGACGGCAGCCTGCGGGCGCTGGGCAAGTGCATGGACGTCGCGGCCGGCTCGTCGGCCGACGGCACTGCCATCCAGCTCTACGACTGCAACGGCACCGGCGCGCAGAAGTTCGTCCTGAGCGGAGCCGGCGACCTGGTCAACATCCAGGCCAACAAGTGCGTGGACGTGACCGCCAACGGCACCGCCAACGGCACCAAGCTGCAGCTCTACACCTGCAACGGCACCGGCGCCCAGAAGTGGCGCAAGGGCTGACCGCGGGAGGGTCGCGCTCCCGTGCCGCATGCGGCG
>NZ_JBFAOU010000256.1:0-8388 GCF_040675365.1 Catellatospora sp. NPDC049609
CTTGGGTTCCTGGACCGCCATCACTCCTCCTTCGCTTTACGCGATCTTATATCGCGCTGCACGATGAAGGGTAGCCGCTAACGGCCGCACACCGCGGTGTTCATCCCGGCGTCGGGCGCCGCCGGGCGCGGTGCCGTCGCCGGGTCGGCGGGCGGCGCGGTGTCGAGGTGGACGTCGCGCGGCTCGGCCTCGGCGGGCACGGGCGGGCGGAGCAGCCGCCGGGCGTCGGAGGCGAGCGCGGCCGGGGACAGGCCCGCGGTCCGCCCCGCGAGGCGGGATGTGGTCATGGATGGATCTCCTCTCGTCGTTTCACAGCACCTCGCCGAGCACGGCGAGGACCACCGGCACGAGGCCGGCGAGCACGAAGGCCGGCAGGAAGCACAGGCCGAGCGGGAGCACGATCAGGACGCCGGCGCGCTGGGCACCGGCCTGGCGGCGTACGGCGGCGTCGGCGCGCAGGTCGTCGGCGCACCGGTGCAGCGCGCCGGCCAGTGCCGAGCCGCTCGCGGCGCTGCGTTCGACGGCCGCGACCAGGCGCCGGGCGGGCGGCAGGTCGGCGAGGTGCTGCCACGCCTCGACCGGGGTGGCGCCGAGCCGCAGGCTGCGCCCGATCCGCTGCAGCCGCGCCGCGACGGGGCCGTCCATGGCCCCGGCGACCGCGAGCACCGCGCCGTCCAGCGGGGCGCCGGCCCGCAGCGCCGCGGCGACGAGGTCGATCGCCCACGGCAGGTCGGCGAGCGTGCGCTCCCGGTCGGCCCGGACCGCTGCGGGTTCCATCCGGCGCAACACCGCCACCGTTCCCGCCGCGACCACCGCACCGAGCAGTGCCCCGGGCACACCCGGCAGCAGCACGGCCACGGCGCCGCCCGCGACCACCCCCAGCAGCCAGGGCGTACGCGGCGAGCGCGGCTCCGGCACCGCGCGCAAGCGCAGTCGCCGCAGCCGCCGCCCGGCCCGTGACCGCCCCGCGGGCCCATGCCCGCGCGCGTCGCCTCCGGCAGAGCCGGGCCGGCCCGGCGCGGTGCGTTGCAGTCGCCGGGTCCAGGCGAGCCCGGCCGCCTGGAGCACGGCGGCCCCGCAGGCGCAGCCGACGCCGACCGGGGTGTGCAGCAGGATCCGCAGCGGGTCGACGCCGATCAGGTAGCCGAGCCCGAGCCCGCCCACCGGCAGCGCGGCGAGCAGCACCGCGGTGAGCTGGGCGCCCGCGGCCTGCGCGGCGGCCGCGGCGTCGGCGCGGTCGGCGGCCCGGCACTGCGCCTCCAGCCGTTCCAGCAGGTCGGCGAGCGGCGCGCCGACGCTTGCGGCGAGGCGGCGCGCGGCGTGGACGAGCCGGTCCAGCTCCTCGTCGGGCAGCAGCAGCACGCCCCCGGCAGCTCCGGCGCGCAGCTCGGCGGCCCCGGCGGCGAGCAGGTCGAGCGCGTCCGCGCGGGATCGCGCGGCACTCCCGCCGCGCCGGTGCTCGCGCCACATCCGGGCACCGAGCAGGGCGTACCCGGCGATGATCAGCGCCGCCACGACGGAGCCCGCGGCCAGCCCCGCCGCCAGCCCGGCCGCAGCCGGCAGCAGCCGGATCAGCCTGCGCCGGGCGGGAGCCGGACCCATGGGGTCGTGCCGGCGGCCGGCCGCAGCCGGGCCGGGACCGTGTCCGGCAGCCGCGAGCACGCCGAGGCGATGGCGCGAACCCGCGCCGCCCAACGCGCGGCGGGTCAGGACTCGCCCGCTCATCGCGGCTCCAGCCAGTCGGGTGGCGCGATGTCGCGTTCCCGGAGCAGGCGGCAGAGCTCGGCGGCGGCGGGGCGTACGCCGTCCGCGCGCCGCCACACCGGCCGCGCCGCCACCAGGCGCTCGGGGCCGTCGGCGGCCAGCAGGCAGATCGCGTCCAGCACGCGTCCCGACGCGGTGCGGCGCAGGTGCAGCAGCACCCGGACCGCCGCGGCGACCTGGGCGTGCAGCGCGGGTCGGGGCAGCCCGCCGAGCAGGCCGAGGGCTTCCAGCCGGGCGGGCACGTCCGCGGGGGTGTTCGCGTGCAGGGTGCCCGCGCTGCCCTCGTGGCCGGTGTTCAGCGCGGCGAGCAGGTCGACGACCTCGGCACCGCGGCACTCCCCGACGACCAGCCGGTCGGGCCGCATCCGCAGTGCCTGCCGGACCAGCTCGGCGAGCCCGACCACGCCCGCGCCCTCCACGTTGGACGTACGTGTCTGCAGCGCCACCACGTGCGGGTGGGCCGGGCGCAGCTCGGCGGAGTCCTCGACCAGCACGATCCGCTCGCGGCCCGGCACCATGCCGAGCATCGCGCCGAGCAGGGTAGTCTTGCCGGACCCGGTGCCGCCGGAGACGAGGAACGTCAGCCGCGCCGCCACCACGGCGGCCAGCAGCTGCGCGAGTTCCGGCGGCACCAGCTCGGCCAGGGACATCGGGCGCTGCCGGAACGTGCGCAGGGACAGGTACGGACCGGCGGTCGCGACCGGCGGCAGCACCGCGTGCAGCCTGGTCCCGTCGGCGAGCCGGGCGTCGACGAACGGCTGCCCGTCGTCCAGCCGCCGCCCGCAGGCCGCCGCGAGCCGCTGCGCGAGCCGGCGCACCGACTCCGCCGACGGCATGGTGACCGGCTCGCGGACCAGCCCGAACCCCCGGTCCGTCCACACCTGCACCCCGTTGACCAGCACATCGGTGACCTCAGGCGCGGCCAACAGCGGCCCCAGCGGCCCCGCCCCCACCAGCTCCGCGGGAACGCTCATGCCGCCACCGCGCCGCGCTCGTCGTCAGCCCGAGCAGAACCGCGCCCGCTCGTTCGCTCGCTCATGCTTCCTTGCTGCCCTCGTCGTGGGCCCTGAGCAGAACCGAGCCCGCTCACGGCATGACCTCGCGGATGAGGCGGCCGCACAGGGTGGCCAGCGGGCCGCGGGAGGCGGAGCCGGGGGCCTCGCCGCGTTCCAGTGCCGCGGCCAGGCGAGGCTCGGGCCGCAGCGTGCCGGCCAGGGGCAGGCCCACGGCGCGGGCCAGCTCGTCGGCGCTCAGCCGTCCGGGTGCCGGCTCCCGCACCACCAGCGACAGCTCGCGCCGGTACGCCTGGACGACGTCGGCCACCCGCGCCGCAGCGGCCGCGGCGCGCAGCTCGGCGGGGACGACGAGCAGCACCCGGTCGGCGTCCTGCAGCACCACAGCGGCGGCGTCGTCGAGGCGGCGGGGCAGGTCGACCACCACGAGGTCGCGGCCGCGCCGGCCGGCGTCGAGGGCGGCGGCCATGGCGTCGGGCGGCAGCGAGGGCGAGACCGGGGCCTCCTCGTCGGGGACGTCCCGGGCGCACGACAGCACGACGAGGTCGCCGCGGCGCGGCAGCGCGTCGACGAGCGCGGCGGGGTCGACCGGGCCGCTCGCCCGGGCGAGCTGCGGCCAGCGCAGCCCGCGCAGGTCCTCCCAGCCCAGCAGCAGGTCGGCGCCGCCGCCGAGCGGGTCGGCGTCGATGAGCAGGGTGCGCAGCGGGGTGCGGCAGGCGGTGACGGCGAGCCCGGCGGCCAGCACGCTGGCGCCCGCGCCGCCCCGGCCGCCGAGCACCGCGATGACCCGTCCCGGCCGGGCGGCGGGCTCGCGGTCCGACCCGGAGATGCGCTCCACCAGCCATGACTCGGCGGCGGGCAGCAGGGCGACGTGTTCGGCGCCGAGCGGCTGGGCGAGGTCCCAGGGTCGCGGGTCGGCGGGGTCGCGGCACACCACGACCACGCCCGGCCGGCGCGGCAGGCGTGCCCGCAGGCAGCCCTGCACCATGTCGCCGCCGATCAGCACCATCGGCGCGGGGCCGTAGCGCAGCCGGGCGGCGGGCAGGTCGTGTGCGACCTCCATCTCGACGCCCGCCGCGGACCCCAGGCGCAGCAGATCGTCGAGCAGGTCGGGGTCGGCGGTGACGAGCAGGGTGCGGGCGGGACCCCGGCGTCGGGTGGTCGAGCTGGTCATGCCGGGCACTGTGCGCGGGTTCCGATCAGGACACCAGCGCTTCGAGGTCGTGCCTGTGGACAGACCGCCGCTTGTGGACAGTCACCCGTCGGGGCTGTGGATCTGGTATGCGTACCGGCCGCGCCCCCGATGACGACGACCCCCGTCCGGGGAGACGGGGGTCGTCTTTGGGGACCGGCCCTCAGGGGGGATGGTGAGCCGGAACCCGCTCAGCGGCTGCGGGGGGGAGGCATCCGCTGAGGGCTGTTGGCGAAAGCATGCCTGACCGGACACCATGCCGTCGAGGGGGATCCTCACCGACACGCGCCGACACGCCGTAGACAGCGCCAAGATCCTACGCTACGCAATCACTGAGTGGTCGGTCAGTAGTGGTGCTGCTGCCGGAGCCCGACAGGTGGCCGCACGCCGCCGGCGCGAATACCCCGCTACACTCCGACCGTGGGCCGGAGCGCCGCCTTTTTTGACCTGGACAAGACCGTCATCGCGACCTCGAGCGCGCTGGCGTTCGGCAGGCCGTTCTATCGTGACGGTCTGATCACTAAGCGTGACGTCGTTAAGACCGCTTTCGCACAGTTCATGTTCAAGCGCTCGGGCGCCGACGACCAGGCCATGGTGCGCACCCGCGACTACATGGCCGAGCTGGTCAAGGGCTGGCGCGTCGACCAGGTCCGCCAGATCGTCAACGAGACGCTGCACGAGCTGATCGATCCGTACATCTACGCCGAGGCGGCCACCCTCATCGAGGAGCACCAGGCGGCCGGGCGGGACATCGTGCTGGTCTCCGCCTCCGGCGAGGAGATGGTGCAGCCCATCGGCGCGCAGCTCGGGGTCGGCGACGTCATCGCCACCCGGATGAAGGTCGCCGAGGGCCGGTACACCGGCGAGATCGACTTCTACGCCGCCGGCTCCGCCAAGGTCGACGCGGTGCGCAAGCTCGCCGCCGAGCGCGGCTACGACCTCGCCGAGTGCTACGCCTACTCCGACTCCGTCTCCGACGTGCCGCTGCTCGCGGCGGTCGGGCACCCCAGCGCGGTCAACCCCGACAAGGCACTGCGCCGCGAGGCCGTCGAGCGGCACTGGCCGGTGCTGGAGTTCCGCCACCCGATCCCGCTGGGCCGCCGGCTGCGCAACCGCCCGGCCGTGCCGGTCGCCGCGGCGCTCGGCCTCAGCGTCGGTGTCGCCATCGGCATCGCGTGGTACGGCCGCCGCAAGCGCGCCCGTGCTGTCGCTTCTGCCCCCTGACGGGTGATTCGAGCGCCACAACAGCCCCACTGGTCACACATTCGGGCCGAACCCTGGCCTTCACCCTGAAACGGGCGTAGAAAAGTGAGTACGAAAGCGTTCTGCAGCAGGAAGTAGCTGGCAGAAGCCGGCTTTCGGGCACGGCCTCCGGGCACCCACGCGCGATCTAGCCGTCGTGAAGGCATAGTCGCGGCATGACCTCCGGGTCTGCCGTCGGCCGTTTGGCAAAGGGTGCACGCTTGGTACCCCGGCAGGACGTGCGCGATGGCGCCGCGAACGTGCGGCGCCATCCATACTGTCCGGGCTGGTCAGGCCGCCGCGAGGACGGCGTCGCCGACCACGGCGATCTCCCCGCAGCCCTGCTCCACCGCCGTGGCGTAGTGGCGCAGCCAGGAGCGCAGGCCGTCGGGGGTGCCGGTGGCGAACGCGCCGGCCGCGCCGATGTACTCAGGCTCCCGGGCGAGCTGGGCCACCTCGACGGCGACCAGGCCGCGCGGGTCGAAGCCGCTGGCCACCAGGGTGAGCCGGGAGGCCGCCCGCGCCACGATGCCGTTCACCCCGGGGAAGGCCCGCAGCGCCAGCAGCTCGCCGTGCACCACGGCGGCCCGCACGAGCGGGTCGCCCTGCTGCCGCGTCACGATCTCCAGCAGCAGGTCCAGGCGCTCGGCGCTCTCGGGCGCGGGCCGGCCCAGCGCGCCGTCGGGCAGCACCCCGGTGCCGGCGAGCAGGTGCAGGCGGGCCAGCACCTGGCGGGGTGCGGTCTGCCAGGTCTGGTGCAGGCCGGGCAGAGCCTCGGCGACCCGCAGCGCACCCTGCAGCACCGCGTCCAGCACGGTGCCGCCGCGCACGTCGCTGAGCTCGTACCGGTGGCCCTCCAGCGCCGCCGCGGCCACCGCGCAGCGCAGGCTGATCTCCGCGGCCACCGCCCCGCCCTGGCGCCGCAGGGCGCGGTGCTTGTACGCGCCGTCCACCGCAGCGCGCGCGCCATTCACCGCAGATTCGACGTCGGCCAGTTTCAGCAGCGGGGCTAGCGGATCCATAGTCACAGCCAGAGCGTAACCAAAGCCCGTCGAGCACCTCCGGCAAAATAGTTAGGGACCCTTACTGTAAAGCCGGGTCATCTGGTCGTAACATCACCCGGAGAGCCACGTCACAGGGCATAAGCAGCCACATACACCCCTAGGGAGGCGCCGCAGTGAGCGAGACCCTCGAGAACCTGTTGCACGAGACGCGGCAGTTCCCACCGCCGGCGGAGATCGCCGCCTCGGCGAACGTCACGGCCGAGGCGTACGCGCAGGCCGACGCGGACCGGCTGGGCTTCTGGGAGACGCAGGCCAAGCGGCTGGACTGGGCGCGCCCGTGGGACGAGGTGCTGGACTGGTCGAACCCGCCGTTCGCGAAGTGGTTCGTCGGCGGGCAGCTCAACATCGCGTACAACTGCCTGGACCGGCACCTGGCCAACGGCCTGGGCGACCGGGTCGCCATCCACTGGGAGGGCGAGCCGGGCGACACCCGCACCATCACCTACGCCGACCTGCACGCCGAGGTGTGCCGGGCGGCCAACGCCCTCACCGACCTCGGTGTGCACGCCGGCGACCGGGTCGCGATCTACATGCCGATGATCCCGGAGGCCGCGGTCGCGATGCTGGCCTGCGCCCGCATCGGCGCCACCCACTCGGTGGTGTTCGGCGGGTTCAGCAAGGACGCGCTGGCCGGCCGGATCCAGGACGCGAGCGCCAAGCTCGTCATCACCGCCGACGGCGGCTACCGGCGCGGCGCGCCGAGCGCGCTCAAGCCGACCGTGGACGAGTCGGTCGCCGAGTGCCCGACCATCGAGAAGGTCCTCGTGGTGCGCCGGACCGGCCAGGACGTCGCCTGGGACGACAGCCGCGACGTCTGGTGGCACGACGTGGTGGCCAACGCGTCCGCCGAGCACGAGGCGCAGCCGTTCGACAGCGAGCACCCCCTGTTCATCCTCTACACCTCCGGCACCACGGCCAAGCCGAAGGGCATCCTGCACACCACCGGCGGTTACCTGACCCAGGCCTCGTACACCCACCACGCGGTGTTCGACCTGAAGCCGGAGACCGACGTCTACTGGTGCACCGCCGACATCGGCTGGGTCACCGGGCACAGCTACATCGTGTACGGCCCGCTTTCCAACGGCGCCACGCAGGTCATGTACGAGGGCACCCCGGACACGCCGCACCGCGGCCGGTTCTGGGAGCTGGTGGAGAAGTACCGCGTCACCATCCTCTACACCGCGCCGACGGCGATCCGCACGTTCGCCAAGTGGGGCGACGACATCCCGGCGCAGTTCGACCTGAGCTCGCTGCGGCTGCTCGGCTCCGTGGGCGAGCCGATCAACCCCGAGGCCTGGATGTGGTACCGCGAGCACATCGGCGGCAACCGGTGCCCGATCGTGGACACCTGGTGGCAGACCGAGACCGGGGCCATCATGATCTCGCCGCTGCCGGGCGTGACCAACTGCAAGCCGGGTTCGGCGATGGGCCCGCTGCCGGGCATCCAGGCCGAGGTCGTCGCGGACGACGGCTCGATCGTGGGCAACGGCGGCGGCGGTTACCTGGCGCTGACCGGCCCGTGGCCGTCGATGCTGCGCACCATCTGGGGCGACGACAAGCGGTTCATCGAGACGTACTGGGCGCGCTTCGCGGAGCAGGGTTTCTACTTCGCCGGCGACGGCGCCAAGCGGGACTCCGACGGCGCGATCTGGCTGCTGGGCCGGGTCGACGACGTCATGCTGGTGTCGGGCCACAACATCTCCACCACCGAGGTCGAGTCGGCGCTGGTCGCCCACCCGGCGGTGGCGGAGGCGGCGGTCGTCGGCGCCACCGACCCGACCACCGGCCAGGCCATCGTCGCGTTCGTGATCCTGAAGGGCGGGGCCGACGTCGGCGTCGCCGAGCTGCGCGAGCACGTCGCCAAGACGCTGGGCCCGATCTGCAAGCCGCGACAGATCATGCTGGTCACCGAGCTGCCGAAGACGCGTTCCGGCAAGATCATGCGGCGGCTGCTGCGCGACGTGGCGGAGAACCGCTCGCTGGGCGATGTCACCACGCTGCAGGACTCCGCGGTGATGAACCTGATCGCCGCCGGGATGAAGACCGGCAAGTCCGACGAGGACTGAGCAGATCCGACAGTGCAGGGGCGGCGGCCGGTGTGACACCGGCCGCC
>NZ_JBFAOU010000257.1:0-8259 GCF_040675365.1 Catellatospora sp. NPDC049609
GTTGCGGACCACGGTGAGGTGGTCGCAACCCCGAGTTCGCCGCCGCGATCGTCTCGTTCCTGGGCTGAGCCGCCGCAGCCTCCGGGCCGCGCGGCGACCCTGAGCTCCGGCGGCAAGCCCCGCCCCCGTGCCGGGCCGGGACGGGCGTGCGAGCATGGGGCGGTGCGATGGGTGGGACTGACCGGGGGTATCGGCTCCGGTAAGAGCGCGGTGGCGGCGCGGCTGGCCGAGCTGGGCGCCGTGGTGATCGACTCCGACCGGCTGGCCCGCGAGGTCGTCGCGCCGGGCACCGACGGCCTGGCCGAGGTGGTGGCCCGGTTCGGTGCGCAGGTGCTGGGGCCGGACGGCGCGCTGGACCGGCCCGCGCTCGGCAGGGTCGTCTTCGGCGACGACGCGGCCCGGCGCGACCTGGAGGCGATCATCCACCCCCGGGTACGCGCCCGCGCCGCCGAGATGGCCGCCGCCGCCCCACCGGACGCGGTGATCGTCAACGACGTGCCGCTGCTGGTCGAGGCCGGGCTCGCCGAGCAGTACGAGCTGGTCATCGTGGTCTTCGCGGACGAGGCGACGCGGCTGGCCCGGCTGGTGCGCGACCGGGGCATGCCCGAGGCGGACGCCCGCGCCCGGATCGCGGCCCAGGCGAGCGACGAGCAGCGCCGCGCGGTAGCCGACGTCTCCATCGTCAACGAGGGCACCCTGGACGAGCTGCACTCCCAGGTGGACGAGGTCTGGCGCACCCGCCTGCGCCCCTGACCACCGCCACCCGGCCCGCCCACTGCCCGCCGCGCGGTCTCCGCGCCAGCGCTGCAGCGGGCGGGCACCCGCGGGTCGAGGTGCTACTTGACCTTGGTGGGGAGGGCGGGTGGGCGCTTGTCGAGGTCCAGGTCGAGCTGGGCGAAGCCGCCGGTGGCGGTACGCAGCTCCAGGCGCTTGAGCACCCCGGAGTTGTCCACCCAGTAGCGCATCCGGGCCAGGCCCGCCGGCACGTTCACCTCGACGCCGCTCGGCAGCTCGAACACCCCCACCGGCTTGCCGTCCAGCACGTCCACCCGCAGCCGGCGGCCGTGCTTGCCGATGTGCGCGGCGTCGTCGGGCACGTTCGCGGCCAGCGACAGCGCCTCGTACATCAGGTAGTCCAGGTCGGTGATCTCGCCGGAGGAGCTCAGCTCGACCCAGTCCGAGCGGTCCCACTTGCCGTCCGGCGCGGGCAGCGGCGGCTGCTCCGGCACGCGCTTGCCGGTCTTACGCTGGGCCACGCCCATGCGGTCGGCGTACATCAGCACGTCGTAGCTCTCGTCGTCGAGGTCGCGCACGGCCAGGTACGCCAGCCGGCGCTGCCAGTCCAGCCAGCCCCGGCCGGTGCGCAGCGCGCCGGGCATGACCGGCATGGTGACGGTGACCTCGCCGCCGCGGGCCTTGAGGTTGCGCTGGCGCAACTGGGACAGCACCTTCGCCTCGGCCTTGGTGATCTCGGAGGGCTCGTTGTCGCGCCCGCCCAGCGCGGGCGTGCGCACGAAGTCCTGCCGCTGCCCGCGCTGCAGGTCCAGCGTGGTCGGCAGGCCGGTGCCGAGCACGGTCTCCAGGCGCACCAGGGCGCCGTCGCCGCTGAGCCAGTACCCGACGGCGCCGCCGTTGGCCTCCAGGGACTTCGGGTCCAGCGACGGCTGCGGGCTCGCGCTGGCCGCGGCGGGCGCCGTGGTCGCGGACGGCGCCCCGGAGGCGGCCGTGGCGGCGCCGGAGGGGGCGGTGGTCGCCTCGGTGCGCGGCGCGGTGGTGGCCGAGGCCGACGCGCCCGCCGAGGCCGACGCGCCCGCCGAGGCCGACGCGCCCGGCGAGGCCACACCGGCCGGCGACGGGGTCGCGAACGTCGGGCCGCCCGCGGAGGGCGACGGGCTGGGCGCGGCCTGCGGGAGCAGGGCCGGACCGAGCAGCACGTCGACCTGGGCGCCGTCGTACGTGTCGTGGCGTACCCACTGGTTGCGCAGCTCGCCGAGCGGACCGGCCGGGTCCGCCTCCTTGCGGGCCAGCAGGAACAGGAACGCGACCAGGTTGTCCAGGGGGCGCTGCTCGTCGTCGCCCAGCCGCAGCGGGCGGACCCGCCAGCCGTCGGCGGGCGGGGTCAGCGGTGGTTTGCCCGCCGGGACCGCCGCGGCCGACGCGGACGGCGCCGCGGACGCGGCGGGGGCGTCGGTGCGGCGGGCGGACTCGGGCGCGGGCGCGGGCGCCGCGTCGGGCAGCGGCCCGGGGCGGATGGCGAGCACGCCGGGGATCGACTGGACCAGGCCCTTGCTGGTGCCGCCCTCGCTCAGCGCGAGGTAGACGAGCTGGCGGCGCCAGTCGACCCAGCCGTCGACGGTGGTCTGCCGGTTGTCGGGGCCGATCGTGCCGCGCACGCCGACCCGGCCGTCGGCGAAGTTGCGCGCGCGCATGCCGGCCAGCAGGTCGAGTTCTGCCTTGTTCAGCGGCCGGGAGGCTTCCGGGGACGGCTTCTTCGTGGCTGAACACGAGGCCAGGCCGCCGGTGAGCGTCGCGGTGAGGCCCAGCAGCAGACCTGCGGCGGCGAGGAGCTGGAGGATCCGGCGGCGTCCGTTGGTCGAGGTTCTCACGGGAGGTGCAACGGGCCGAACGTGGTGAGGTGACGTGCCAACCGGTCAGAGCGGTCACGGTGGCACGGCGGCGTGCGGATACGTCAAGACCGCCCGCGGCGGCCGGTCGGCGCACACATGGTGCGCGACCGCAGCAGTGCGCTCATCGATCCTGCGGTGGGGCGGATCGAGGCTGCTACCGGTGCGCCAGGGGTGACAACCGGCCGGTGTGGAGGTCCGGTCTCCCTGGTACGGCCGCCGCGAACGGCCTACCACATGACGGTAACGCGGTGATTGATGACACACAATCGCAATATTGGAGCCGGTCACTCACCTACCGTCACACCAGCACCGCGGCCTGCGCGGCTGCCCCGTGAGAGTGTCACACGAGCGGCGTAGGTTGGGCACATGACCGAGCTTGCCGAGATTCCGCGCCTGGACGGGTCGTTCCAGGTCATCAGCGACTACCAGCCGGCCGGTGACCAGCCGGCCGCGATCGACGAGCTGGCCCGGCGGGTGCGCCGGGGCGACCGGCACTCGGTGCTGCTGGGCGCGACCGGCACCGGCAAGTCGGCGACCACGGCGTGGCTGATCGAGAAGCTGCAGCGCCCCGCGCTGGTCATGGCGCCGAACAAGACCCTGGCCGCGCAGCTGGCCAAGGAGTTCCGCGAGCTGATGCCCAACAACGCGGTGGAGTACTTCGTCAGCTACTACGACTACTACCAGCCCGAGGCGTACATCCCGCAGACGGACACCTACATCGAGAAGGACTCCTCGATCAACGAGGAGGTGGAGCGGCTGCGGCACTCGGCGACCATGTCGCTGCTGACTCGCCGCGACGTCATCGTGGTGGCGACCGTGTCGGCGATCTACGGCCTCGGCACGCCGCAGGAATACCTGGAGCGCTCCGTCAAGGTCAAGGTCGGCGAGGAGGTCGACCGGGACAAGCTGCTGCGCCGCCTGGTGGAGATCCAGTACGCGCGCAACGACCTGGCGTTCAACCGGGGCACCTTCCGGGTCCGCGGCGACACCCTGGAGATCATCCCGGCGTACGAGGAGCTGGCGCTGCGCATCGAGTTCTTCGGCGACGAGATCGAGCGGCTGTCCTACCTGCACCCGCTCACCGGCGACGTGGTCAAGGACGTCGACCAGCTGCTGATCTTCCCGGCCACGCACTACGCGGCGGGTCCGGAGCGGATGGAGCGGGCGATCGCCGGGATCGAGGCCGAGCTGGAGGAGCGGCTGGCGGAGCTGGACCGGCAGGGCAAGCTGCTGGAGGCGCAGCGGCTGCGCATGCGCACCACGTACGACCTGGAGATGATGCGCCAGGTGGGCTTCTGCAACGGCATCGAGAACTACTCGCGCCACATCGACGGCCGCGAGCAGGGCAGCCCGCCGCACGCGCTGCTCGACTACTTCCCGGACGACTTCCTCACCGTCATCGACGAGTCGCACGTGACCATCCCGCAGATCGGCGGCATGTACGAGGGCGACGCCTCGCGCAAGCGGGTGCTGGTCGAGCACGGCTTCCGGCTGCCCAGCGCGCAGGACAACCGGCCGCTGCGCTTCGACGAGTTCCTGGAGCGGGTCGGGCAGATGGTGTTCCTGTCGGCCACCCCCGGCCCGTGGGAGCTGCAGCAGGCGCAGGGCGAGTTCGTCGAGCAGGTGATCCGCCCGACCGGCCTGGTCGACCCGCAGGTCGTGGTGAAGCCGACCAAGGGCCAGATCGACGACCTGATGCACGAGATCCGGCTGCGGGTCGAGCGCGACGAGCGGGTCCTGGTCACCACGCTGACCAAGAAGATGTCCGAGGACCTCACCGACTACCTGCTGGAGAACGGCATCCGGGTGCGCTACCTGCACTCCGAGGTGGACACGCTGCGCCGGGTGGAGCTGCTCAAGGAGCTGCGCATCGGCGAGTTCGACGTGCTGGTCGGCATCAACCTGCTGCGCGAGGGCCTGGACCTGCCCGAGGTGTCGCTGGTGGCGATCCTCGACGCGGACAAGGAGGGCTTCCTGCGCAGCGGCACCTCGCTGATCCAGACCATCGGCCGCGCCGCCCGTAACGTCTCGGGCGAGGTCCACATGTACGCCGACAAGATCACTCCGTCGATGGCGTCGGCGATCGACGAGACCAACCGGCGCCGCGCCAAGCAGGTGGCGTACAACGAGGCCAACGGCGTGGACCCGCAGCCGCTGCGCAAGCGGATCCACGACATCCTCGACGACATCTACCGCGAGGCCGAGGACACCGACACGGCGCTGGCCGGGCACGGGCCCGGCGGGCACATCATCGGCGGGTCGGGGCGGCAGATGTCGCGGGGCAAGGCCCCGGTGCCGGGCACGCGCTCGAAGTCGCGGACCAGCTCGGAGAAGCGCGGCGCGATCGTGGCCGCCACCGAGGGCATGGCCCGGGTCGAGCTGACCAAGCTGATCGGCGAGCTCAACGACCAGATGCTGGCCGCCGCGGCCGAGCTGCAGTTCGAGCTGGCCGCCCGGATCCGCGACGAGATCTCCGAGCTGAAGAAGGAGCTCCGGCAGATGGACGCCGCCGCCTGACCCTCGGCAACCGGCAAAGACTCGCGCCCTCCAGGTCGTCTGGAGGGCGCGAGCCGTCAAGCGTCGCGGCAGGCAAGAGCGAGGTCCTGCCGCGGGTCACTTCGGGTCGAGCTGGTCGGGGTAGGTGGGGCGGCCGGTGACGGCGTCGCGGAGCTTGTCGGCGACGCCCATGATCGGGTCGACCACCTTGTTCCACGGCGGGGTGTTCGGCGTCTTCGGGTGCGGGCGGGTGCCGGCCGCCTCCTCGGCGATCGCGGCCCGGTTGCCCAGGCGGATCAGCTCGTCGTCGTTGGCGAGCTCGCGCAGCCGCCCGTGGATCTTGCGGTTGGCGGTGTGCGTGTGGTGGCGCAGGTGGGCGTCGACCTCCAGGGCGAGCCGCTGGAAGCCCTCGTCCTCGGCCGGGGTGACCGACAGGGTCTGCAGCACCTGCAGGATCGCGCCGTCCTCGGCCAGCTCGCGGTTGGCCAGGTCGTCGCCGTCGGGGAACAGCTCACGGACCGCGGGCAGCAGGTACTGCTCCTCGGCGGCGAGGTGCCGGCTGACGACCGCGGTCACCACCTCGGCGACCTGGCGCCGACGGGACGGCGAGGCCGACGCCGCTTCGGTGGCCAGCTCTGCCGAGAGCCGGGTGATCTGCCGGTGCTCGTCGGCCAGCATGTCGACGATGCTCTGACCGGCGGGGCTGTACGCGGCCTCGGCCTCGGGGGACAGGGGCGGAAGTGGAGGCAGGTCAACGCTCATGGCCCGGCTCTACCCGACGGCGGCCGGGGGCAAACCTGAGCGGGTTTGACGGGCGCTCGGGGCACCTCATAGCATCGACGCCGATCGCCTCCGGGCTTCGGCGGTCCTCATCCGGCGTGGTCGTTCCGGCCGCCAAGGGCAGTGGTGTGCGCGTACGTCCGCGCGCCCAGCTGCTCCCGGAACAGGATCCCCACCGTGTCCACACTCTCCTCCAGAGCCGGGCGGGCCACGCTCGCCGCACTCATGCTGACCCTGGCCGCGCTCGCGGTCGTGGTCGCCTCGACCTCCCATCCGGTGCGCGCCGCCGACCCGGTCACCGTGCTGACCAGCGGCTTCGAGGACGGGACGGTGCAGGGCTGGGCCCGGCGCGGCACCGTCGAGACCGTCGAGGTCAGCACCGCCGCCGCCCGTAGCGGCACCGCCAGCCTGCTCACCAGCGGCCGCACCGCGTCCTGGAACGGCCCCAGCCGCGACCTGCTGGCCTCCGTCACCAAGGGCACCCGCTACACGTACTCGGTCTGGGCGCGCGCCGCGGCCGGCGCCGGCTCGGTGCAGCTGCGGATGAGCGTCGAGCGCCGCTGGCAGGGCACGCCCAGCTACGAGCAGGTGGTCAACAGCACCACCGTCGGCGAGGGCGGCTGGACCCAGCTGACCGGCGGCTACACGCTGGCCAACGACGCCGAGTTCTTCGCCGTGTACGTCGAGACGGTCAGCGGGACGGCGTCGTTCCACATCGACGACTTCACGCTGTCGTACCAGCCGCCGGATCCGATCCAGACCGGCATACCGTCGCTGAAGACGGTGTTCGCGGGCGACTTCCCGATCGGCGCCGCGGTCGGCCGCCCGCAGCTGCTGGGCGAGCGCGGCCAGCTGCTGGCCAAGCACTTCAACTCGCTCACCGCGGGCAACGCGATGAAGTGGGACGCCATCCAGCCCGTCGAGGGCACCTTCAACTACACCGACGCGGACGCGATCGTGGCGTTCGCCCGCGCCAACGGGATGAAGGTGCGCGGGCACACGTTCGTCTGGCACAACCAGACCCCGGCGTGGGTGTTCAACGACGCCGCCGGGCAGCCGATGACCGCGACCGCGGCCAACAAGACGCTGCTGCTGTCCCGGCTGGAGGCGCACATCCGCGCGCTCGGCGCCCGGTACGCGGCCGACATCTCCGCGTGGGACGTGGTCAACGAGGTGATCGACGAGAACCAGTCGGACGGGCTGCGCCGCAGCAACTGGTTCACCATCACCGGGCTGGACTACATCCGCACCGCGTTCCGGGTGGCGCGGCAGGTCGCGCCGAACGCGAAGCTGTTCATCAACGACTACAACACCAACGTCACCAGCAAGCGGGACAAGCTCTACGACCTGGTCGCGCAGCTCAAGGCCGAGGGCGTGCCGATCGGCGGGGTCGGGCACCAGCAGCACGGCAACATCAACTGGCCCAGCGGCAGCGAGACCGACGCGATGATCGCCAAGTTCCTCCCGCTCGGCGTCGAGCAGCAGATCACCGAGATGGACACCAGCATCTACACCAGCTCCTCGGAGAGCTTCACCACCCCGCCCGCGGACCGGCTGGCCGGCCAGGCCGCGCGCTACAAGGCCTGGTTCGACGTGTACCGCAAGTACAAGGCCAACATCACCTCGGTGACGCTGTGGGGCCTGGCCGACGACGAGACCTGGCTGGACAGCTACCCGGTGAGCCGCAAGGACTTCCCGCTGCTGTTCGACGTGCAGCTGCAGGCGAAGCCGGCGTACTGGGCGATCATCGGCAGCGCCTCGCCGACCGCCTCCGGCCCGGCCTCCCCGTCGGCGAGCGCCTCGGCCTCGCCGAGCCCGTCGCGCAGCCCGTCGGCGTCGCCGAGCGCCTCGGCGTCGCCCAGCGCGAGCCCGTCGCCGTCGCCCAGCGCCAGCCGGTCGCCGAGCCCCAGCCCGTCGGCCAGCGCCAGCCCGTCGGCCAGCGCGAGCCCCGGCCCGAGCGGGTCGACGGTGCCGTCGGGGTGCCGGGTGAAGTACACGATCACCAACCAGTGGAACACCGGGTTCCAGGGTGACGTGGTGATCACCAACGCGGGCGCGGTGGCGGTCAACGGCTGGCAGCTTCGCTGGACGTTCGCCAACGGCCAGGTCGTCAACCAGTCCTGGAGCAGCACGTACGCGCAGAGCGGCGCCAACGTGACCATCAGCAACGCGGCCTGGAACCCGGTCATCGGCGCCAACGGCGGCACCGCGTCCTTCGGCTTCCTGAGCAGTTGGAGCGGCACCAACGCCAAGCCGGCGTCGTTCACCCTGAACGGCACCGTCTGCGCCGTCGTCTGACCCCTGCAATCGGCTTTGCTCTGCACACAAATACGCACGTGCGTATTTGTGTGCAGAG
>NZ_JBFAOU010000258.1:0-8232 GCF_040675365.1 Catellatospora sp. NPDC049609
CCTTCATCGAGCGTCGCGCCACTGGGGATCACGCTACGTCGGCCGACCGGCCCCCGTCCAGGGCAAACTCAAGATTTTTTCACTGAACGTAATCGCACGCTCTACGCTCCGCACTCGGCGGGCGTATTCCCGGCGCGCCGGTGTTGCGCACCACCCCGGCCAGGGCTCCGTCAAGGTCGCCTGGCGGCAGGGCGCATCAGCCGTCATACCCGCACGGTCCAGGGCGGGTCTCCCGGCCGCCGCCGGGCAACCTTCCCTGCGGCCGGTGGTGATCTCCCGGCGGCGCCCGGAATGGCGGCCCGTAAGGTGATGCCATGCCACTGCCGCCCCCGCCGGTCGCGCCACGACGGATGCAGCCCCGGCCGACGACGCCCCGGATCGAGGCATGAGCCTGCTGCTCGAACCCCGTCGCCCCGTCACCGACGAACCTCGACCGGCCCGGACGTCCCCGGTGACGGACTGGTGCGCGGCGGTCGCGGGGTCCCGCGCCTTCGAGGTCGCGATCGTGGTGGCCATCGGCGCCAACGCCGTGCTGCTCGGCGTCGAGACGTACCCCGACCTGCAGTCGCTGGCGTGGCTGCGGGCGCTGGAGTGGGTGTTCCGGGCGGTGTTCGTCGTGGAGATCGCGATTCGCCTGCTCAGCTACGGCAGGCGTCCCCAGGACTTCTTCAAGCACGGCTGGAACGTCTTCGACCTCGTGGTGATCGCGGCCGCGTTCGTCCCCGGCCTGCACGGAGACTCGGCCGTGCTGCGGGTCGTGCGCATCGCCCGGGTGGTGCGGCTGGTGCGGTTCTCGCCCGGCCTGCGCACCATCGTCAACGCGCTGCTGCGCAGCCTGCCCGGGGTCGGCGGCTTCCTCGCCCTGGCGATGGTCACCTTCTACGTCTACGGCATGGCCGGCTGGCTGCTGTTCGCCGAGCGGTATCCCGAGCAGTACGGCACCATCGGCCGCGCGGTGCTGACCCTGTTCGTGCTGCTGTCACTGGAGACCCTGCCCGACCTGATCGAGCAGGGCCTGGCGATGTCGCCATGGACTCTGGTCTACTACGTCAGCTACGTGCTCATCACGGCGAACCTGCTGCTCAACATCCTGATGGCGGTCATCGTCAACTCGATGGAGGAGGCACGCCGGCTGGAGATGACCCAGGGCCTCGCCCCCGACTTCGATGAGGACGGCGACGGCGAGCCCGACGACGTGGACCGGATCATGATCAGCCAGCGCCTCGACGACCTGCGCGAGCTCATCGCGGAGCTGGAACGTGACCTGCGCATCGACCGCGACGCCGTGACCGCGCGCCGGGACCACGCGCCGCACCGGAGCTAGCCGGCGGCCGTTCGGTGCGACCGGCTCCGTCAGCCCAGTACGCGGTTGATCGCGATCTTCGCCTCGATCGGGTTGCTGCCGGCCAGGTAGTCCAGGCTGACCTCGAACTCGTCGCCCCGCACCACGTCGACCGGCTCGCCCAGGAAGATGATCTGCGGGTTGAGCAGGAAGTCGGTCGGCTTCTCGCCGGAGATGCCGTCGGCGAAGTCGATCCGGTACGCGATCTTGACGGCGTTGGCCGATCCGGTCTCCTCCGCCGTGAGCCGGACGTTCACGCTGACCACGGGCTCGGTCCGCTCCGCGAAGCGGGCGCCCAGGTAGGGCACGCTGTCCGTCAGCGGGCGGTCGCCTTCGAGCTCGGTGAACCGGGTGTCGAAGTTGAGCTTGAGGCCGTAGAGGTCCTCCTGCGCGCTGATCAGCTGGAGGTGGTTCTGCATGGCCTGCGGGATCATCGTGCCGCCGGGCTTGAGGAAGGTGCGCAGGTGATTGGTGATCTGAAGCTGCGGCTCGTAGAAGAAGCCGGCGCTGATCACCTCACTGATGACCACGTCCACCGGCTCCGGCAGCGGGTGGCAGGTGGCGTCGCCGTGCACCGCGACGATGCGGTCGTCGAGCCCGTTGCGCCGCGCGTTCTCCCGGATCACCGGGATGAAGTCCGGGTTGGTCTCCAGGCAGTAGACCCGCGCCGCCCCCGCCTGCGCGGCGAACAGGCCCAGCAGCCCGGTCCCGCTGCCCGCGTCGACCACGACGTGGCCCGGCTCGACCGTCGCGAAGATCGCGTCCCGCAGATACCTGACGCGCTGGGTGTCGAAAAGGCACGCCTGGATGTCGTAGTTGGTGAACGCCTTCTCGTGCTCGGCGCCGGTGCTCGGCTCCACGGTCCGGTCTGGCACTGCGATCGCTTCCTTCCTGGCTGGTGCTCAGCGGGTCGGGTCCCCGATCAGCAGTGGCGTCGAGCACCACGAGGAACTCCGGTGGCCGGATGTCATGTCGCGTCATGAGCCCGGGTGGTACAGGTGGGAATGGTAGGCGATGCGCACCGATCATCATCGCTGCGGTCAATGACGCGGATTCATGTCCTGTCCGGAAACACCGCAGGCCGCGGTGCTCACACACCGGTCGACCGAGACGCCTCCGGTACACCCATGGTGGCCGCTCCACCCTGGGCGGGTACCTCCATCGGGTCACCGCCGGTCGACTTCCGGGTGGAATCCTCGCCGCCGCGCCGCCCGCGATCTCCACTGTCCGTTGAACGGACGTTCCCGCCGGGTTCAACCGGGCCGTCTACGTCCGGGGCACTGTTCCGCCCCGCGCCGGCCGCGGCGGGGCGGGGCGGGGCGGGGCGGGGCGCGAAGATCGCTGTCTCAGGTCAGAAAACGTGGTGCAGCTTCACTTTCTGACCCGCGACAGCGATCTTCGTCCCCCAACCCGGATTAACCCGGCCCCGGACCGGCCGGGAGCTGTGGCGCGGTCACGCGCCGATCGCGGCGGCCAGGGCGGACGCGGGGTCGGGATGACGTCGGAGCAGGTCGTGCACTGGACCGCCGACCGTGGCGGCCGATTCCTGCGTCGCCCACTGCCCCTCACAGCCGAGCAGCGCCGCGAGTGCGTCGGTGCCGTCCGGGTGCGCCGCGAGCAACGCGGGCACCGGACCCGCCACCCGTGGCCCCGCCGGGCGCGGCGCCGGGTCCGGCGCGGCGGACGCCGCCCAGGGCGGCGTCCACGCGTCCAGCGCGGCCAGGCCCGCCGGGAACACCCGGCCCGCCTCGCGGACCAGCAGCGGCACGTGGTCGCCGCCTTCCTTGCGCAGCGTGGTGATCAGCGTCGGCAGCCACGGCAGCAGCACCGGGTCGGGCAGCTTCGCGAACGCCTGGGAGATCGCCTCCACCACGAACCCGGCCAGCGCCGGCACGGGCTCCAGCGCCTGCACGAACCCGCTCAGGTACTGCGGGTACGCGGGCAGCACCAGCGGGTTGGCGAGCAGCTCCGCGCACCGTTCCCGCAGCTCGCCACGGCTGAGGCGGCCGAGCTGGTGCTGGGCGGCCCACAGCAGCGCGGTCTTGGCGGGCGTGGTCGGGTGCGACTGCGCCACCGCCAGTTCGAGCTGGGTCCGGTCGCAGCCCAGCGACAGCGCCAGGCTCTCCATGCTGAACAGGAAGCCCAGCATCGCGGCGACCTGCCGGGTGCCGGTCTCCTCGTCCACGAACGCGTTCGGCAGCAGCGTGCAGTAGTGCGCGTAGCCGGCCTTGACGAACGACTCCAGCCAGGCGGGCAGCACCGGCTCGGTGGCGCGGTAGTGCGCCAGCAGGCGCCGGGCCCGCCGCAGCACCTCGGGCGCGTCGTCGACGGTGCGCTCGGCGGCCAGCAGGTCCACCGCGCGGGCGCCCAGCTCGTCGGCGAAGCGACGGCTGCGCAGGTACAGCGTGGCGTCCTCGACCGCGCGCAGCGCGACGGCGGCGGTGGCCTGCGGGCCCCACACCGAGCGGCGCAGCCGCTGTTCGAGCACCTGCTCGACGGTGATGCCCTCGTACCCGAGCTCGATCAGCTCCCGCTGGTGGGTGCCGAGCGCCAGGTCCCAGGACTCCTGGATGGCGGTCTCGCCGAGCCGCCGCTCGCCCATGATCGGGCGTACCGCGGCCTGCGGCATCAGGTAGCGCAGCATCCACAGCACGTCGGAGCAGCGGCCCAGCTCCGGCCGGGTGGCGATGTCGAGCAGGGCCCGCTGCACGCCGCGCTGTTCGAGCTTGAGCCCGAGCGGGGTGAGCCGGTCGTGCACGTCGCGGGCCAGCGGCGGGAGCGAGTCGTAGCCGACCTGGCCGATGCGGTCGCCGCCGAGCATGATCTCGCAGAGCCGCCGCACGTCGCGGCGGCCGGGCACGGACTCCTTCTCGATGCAGGTGACCGCGGCGTCCTGGAAGTCGTACGGCGTCGGCCGCGCCCGGTTGCGCATCCCCGCGAGCAGGATCGACGTCTCGAACACGGCGATGGCGTCGGCGGTGCTGGCGAGGTAGCCGTTGCGCCGGGCCAGCCGGACGATCTCGACGGACCAGCCGAGCAGCTCGTCCTCGTCGAGCGCGTCGAGCACCGGCGGCCGGGCGAGGAACCCGGACAGCCGGTCGGCGACCTGCCGCGACACCGGCGACACGACCACCGGGGCGGCCTTCGCCTTCTTCTTCGACGCGGCACCGCCCTGCTGGCCCTCCAGGCGGTACGGCACCACGCCGGTGCGGGTCAGCGACTTCGCGAACACCGCCGCGGCGATCGACACCGAGCCCGAGGCCAGCCCGAACTGCGCCTCGATCGCCGAGTGGCTGGACGGGATGAGCCCGTAGTGCCACTTGGTGGCGGTACGCGGGCTGATCTCGTAGGTGTCCGTCCCGTCCAGGCCGAACTCGTCGACGCGGCTCGCGGCGTGGAAGGCACCGCAGACGTAGAGGCAGTCCGCCGCGTCCGCGCCGGACGCGGCGAGGTGCTGCCGCATCCGGGTCCACATGTAGCGCTCGCGCTCCTCGTCGGAGGCGACCCGGTCGTGCGCGCCGGGCGCCAGCCGCCGGAACAGGCTCCCGATCAGGACCATGACCTGCCGGTACGTGTCGTAGTCGGCGTCGCCGAGGGGCTGCTCGACGTACTGGTCCCACCACTCCGACCAGTGCCGCACCTTGCCGTGGTGCAGCAGGTGCTGCTCCAGCTCGGCGAAGCGCGGCCGCAGGTCGCCGATCTCGACGCCGACCGCGTCGCCGTGCAGGTCGCCGTCTGCCAGCGGTGCCGCCTCGACCGGCTCGGCCGGGGGCGCGTCGGCTGCCTCGGCCGCCTTCGGGTCCGCCCGCGGCTGCCACTGGAACACGTGGTCGGTCGACCGGTCCACCAGCACCAGCTCGACCCCGGGCGTGTCCAGGGCGTACGCGATGGCCTGGTATTCGGCCGACGCCTCGGTGATCGGGGCGACCACCGACAGCGGCGCCCACTCCCGCGGGAAGCCGTCCAGCTCCGACGCGAAGGCCTGCACCGCCACCGGCAGCCGGCAGTTGCGCAGCTCGGTGAGCAGCGGCAGCATGTCCTCGCACAGCTCCATGTAGACGACCTTGGGCTGCTTCTCGCGCAGCCGCCGGGCCATCGCCGTGGCGGAGGCGGGCGAGTGGTGGCACACCGGGAAGATCTCCATCCGCTCCCGCAGCGCCCGGTCGACGTCGTCCACGATGCCGGACAGGATTCCGGCGAGCGCGTCCGGCCCGTCGGCGAGCGCCGCGGCGGCGTCGAGCAGCTGCCCGCGCAGCGCGTCGAACGGCGTGGTCACGACAGGGTCTTGATCGCGTCGCGGCCGCCCTCGAGGAACTCCGGCCACAGCCCGCCCTCGGCCTTGCTGCGCGGCTCGACCACGCCGTGCCAGTACTTGTTCAGGATGGCCAGGTCCTCCGGGGCACGCCGGGCCAGCGAGCCGACCAGCGATCCGGCCAGGGTCTGCGCGCGCAGCGCCCGGTCGCCGAAGAAGTTGCTGTGCAGGATCGCGTCCTCCAGCACGCCGATCTGCTCGGCGGTGGACAGCGCCGACTCCAGCTTCTCGTCGTCGCTGCCCGCCGACGCGGCCGCCGCGCGCAGGTCGGCGAAGCTCTGCAGCAGGATGTCGAGCAGCGTCGGCGGCACCTCCAGCTCGATGCGGTGCCGGCGCAGCAGCTCGCTGGTGCGGAAGCGGACGATCTCCGCCTCGCTCTTCTTGTTGGTCACCACGGGGATGCGGACGAAGTTGAACCGGCGCTTGAGCGCCGAGGACAGGTCGTTGACGCCCCGGTCGCGGCTGTTGGCGGTCGCGATGATCGAGAAGCCGGGCTTGGCGAACACGATGTTGTCGTCGTCCAGCTCCGGGATGGACACGTACTTCTCGGACAGGATCGAGATCAGCGCGTCCTGCACGTCGCTGGTGGAGCGGGTCAGCTCCTCGAACCGGCCGATGACGCCCTGCTCCATCGCCGTCATGATCGGCGACGGGATCATCGAGGCGCGCGACTGGCCGTTGGCGATGACCGAGGAGACGTTCCACGAGTACTTGATGTGGTCCTCGGTGGTGCCCGCGGTGCCCTGCACGACCAGCGTCGAGTTGCGGCAGACCGCCGCGGCCAGCAGCTCGGCCAGCCAGCTCTTGCCGGTGCCCGGGTCGCCGATGAGCAGCAGGCCGCGGTCGGAGGCGAGGGTGACGATGGCGCGCTCGACGAAGCTGCGGTCGCCGAACCACTTCTGGGCGATCTCGCGGTCGAGGCCGTCGGCCCGCTCCGAGCCGAGGACGAACAGGCGCACCATCTTCGGGCTCAGCCGCCACGAGAACGGCTTCGGGCCGTCGTCGACGGACTCCAGCCAGTCCAGCTCCTCGGCGTACTTGACTTCGGCGGGGGCGCGCAGCATGTCGGTCATGACGTCGTTCTCCTAGGCGAGGAAGTTCTTGAGTTCGAACACGAGCTTGCGAATGTGGCCGGAGATCACCGGCGTGCCGAGGTCCTTGAACCGCTGGCGGAACCACGGGTTGACGACGCCCTGGCCGGAGCTGGTCACCGAGCCGACCGGGATGAAGCGCACCCCGGAGCGGTGCACCGCGACGATGCTGTCGTACAGCGGCTGGGACCGGTCGAACTCGTAGAAGTCCGAGATCCACACCATCGCGGTGTGGCGCGGCTCGGCGATCTTCGGCCGGGCCATGGCCATCGCCACCGGGCCGTCGTTGCCGCCGCCGAGCTTGGTGCGCAGCAGCACCTCGAACGGGTCGTGCACCCACGGCGTCAGGTCGATCGCGCGGGTGTCGTACGCGATCAGGTGTACGTCGACCTTCGGCAGCCCGGCGAAGATCGAGGCCAGGATGGTGCAGTTGACCATCGAGTCGAGCATCGAGCCGGACTGGTCCACCACCACGATCAGCCGCGACGGCGTGGTCCTGCTCGCCGTGTGCCGGTAGAACAGCCGGTCGACGTAGAGCTTGCGGTCCTCGGGGCTCCAGTTGGTCAGGTTCTTCCAGATGGTGCGGTCCAGGTCGAGATTGCGGAACACCCGCTTCGGCGGCACGCTGCGGTCGATCGTCCCCACCGCCGTCCGCTCCACCTGGGTACGCAGCACCGCCGCGACCTCGTCGACGAACCGCCGGATCAGCGACTTGGCGTTGGCCAGCGCGACGCCGGACAGGTTCGACTTGTCCCGCAGCAGCTGCTCGATCAGCGACATGCTCGGCGTGAGCTGCGCGGCCAGCTTCGGGTCGGCCAGCACCTCGCGCAGCTGCATCCGGCTGATCAGGTCGCCCTCCAGCTCGCCGAGCGTGCCGCCCATCCCGCTGCCGGAGCCGCCGGACTGCCCGCCGCCGCCCTGCCGGCGCAGGCTGCCGGGCTCCTGCCCGAGCGCCCGCTCCAGCCAGCCCGCGTCGGACTGCCACCGCGCCAGCTGCGTCGCCGACACCGACCCCGAGCCGGTGTCGAACACGTTGAGCAGCACCTTCGCCGCCAGCGCCGCCCGCCGCACCTCGGCCGCCGGGTCACGTTCAGCGTCCGCGCCGGCCTCTGGCGTCATCAGACCGTCGAAGTCGCCGGCCAGGTCGGGGAAGCGCTGGACGATGGTGTCCACCGACACCGACGGGTCGAGCAGCGCGGCGGGCAGGCCGAGGTCCTCGACCACGGCGAGGCTCGCCGATTCGAGGGAGGCCTGCTCCTCGCGGCTGAACAGCCGGGCGATGAGCCGCCAGTAGAGCACCTGGCGGCGGTTGAAGTCCGCGTCGATCGTCACTTCCGCAGCAGCCTTCCCGCGCGTTCGCGCAGCACCCTCACCGCGTCGGCGGCGGCCGCCTCGGCCTTGGCCCCGGCGGCGTCGCTCGCCCCGCCCGCCCACGCGCCCGCGTGCACGGCGACGGTCTTGCGCTTGACCGCCGCCTCGACGGCCAG
>NZ_JBFAOU010000259.1:0-8209 GCF_040675365.1 Catellatospora sp. NPDC049609
CGAACTGTGGGGACGACACGCCCTGACCGGGCATATCCCTAACAGTTCGCGCAAGATCGACGCAGGGGTGGCGCGGTGGGTCAGATGAAGCGCCAGAGGCGGTCGGTGGCGCCGTTGTCGGTGGCGGTCACGATCTGGGCGCCCTGGGCGGTCGAGCCGCCGCTGACGCCGAGGACCAGGCCGCCGTTGGCGCACTGGATACGGAAGCAGCCGGCGCTGCCGTAGCGCAGGCGCCAGCGGTGGTCGTTGGTGCCGTTGTCGGTCCACTGCATCACCCGGGCGCCGGCGGCGGTGGACATGTTCTCCACGCCGAGCACCTTGCCGCTGTTGCTGTTGCGCAGGCGCAGGTAGCCGCCGGTGTCGACGATCGCCGTCCACAGGTGGTCGGCGGTGCCGGTGTCGCCCCACTGCAGGACCAGGCCGCCGTCGGCGGTCGACATGTTCTGTACCCCGAGGACCAGGCCGGTGGCGAGGTTGCGGATGCGGCGGGCGCCCTCGGGCACGAACCGCCACAGGTTGTCGGCGGTGCCGTTGTCGGGGTCCTGCACGGCCTGGGCCCCTTGCGCGGTGGCGCCGTTGAGGATCGCCAGCAGCTTGCCGGTGTGCACGTTGCGCAGTTTGTGCGAGCCATCGCCGTTGTCGACGACCGTCCACAGGTGGTCGGCGGTGCCGTTGTCGGCCCACTGCATCACCCGGGCGTTGTCCGCCGTGGACATGTTCTCCACGCCGAGCACCTTGCCGCTGTTGGCGTTGCGCAGCCGCAGTGCCGAGCCGTCGACGACCGGCTCCCAGTTGTGGTCGGCGGTGCCGTTGTCGGCCCACTGCACGGCCAGGCCGCCGTCGGCGGTGGACATGTTCTGCACCCCCAGCACGAGGCCGCTGGCCGCGTTGGCCAGGCGGAACGTCGCCCCGCCGGTGGTGCCCTGCCCGGCGGCGTTCCAGTAGACGGTGTAGTTGTAGCCGTGCGCGTCGTGGAACGGGGCCAGGTTGACCGTCGCGCCGTTGGCCGTCGCCGTGAACGCCAGCGAGGACGAGCTGCTGCGCGTCACCGAGCTGACGGTGAGGCTGGGCAGCGCGGACAGGCTGGTGTTGCCGTAGTTGCCGGCGAGCACGACCGGACCGTACGTGACCGCGGAGACGTTGGCGTTGTCGTTGGCGGCGCGCATGATCACCCGCATGGGCAGCTTGACGGTCACCGTGTCCCCGGAGGTCCAGGACCGGGTCAGCACGGCGTAGCTGCCCGGGGTGGCGGTGATGCTCTGCGCCACCCCGTTGACGCTGATGGTGGCGCCGGTGGTCCAGCCGGGGATGCGGAAACGCATCGACCAGGACCCGCTGACGCTGCCGGTGACCTGCAGGGTCGTGGTGTCGCTGACCGGGTACGCGGTGGTCTGGGTGACGGTGATCCCGCGCGAGCTCCACGTCAGCACCGACGGCACGAACAGGTTCACCGTCAGCGTGGTGCCGTTGTGGAAGTAGATCGAGTCCATCAGCTTGGTGTTGGTCTCGATGCCGGTGCCCTGGCAGCACCAGAAGGTGGTGTAGTCGGTGCTCCACGTGCCGCCGCCCCAGGCCGGGCCCACGCCGCGGCGGCCGCCGGGGTTGAGCGGCGTGAAGTAGGTGAAGTGCCCGTGGTTGTCGGCCGGGTTCTGCTGGCCGATGAGGTGGTTGAGCAGCGCCCGCTCGTAGAAGTCGAAGTAGCCGGCCTGGTCGGGGTTGACCAGCCACAGCTCCCGGGTCAGCTTGAGCATGTTGTACGTGTTACACGCCTCGGCCGTGTCGGTGTTGAGGTATCCGGCGATGGCGTTCGGGGCGCGGAAGTGCTCGGCCTGGCTGTTGCCGCCGATGACGTACGTGTGCGCGTTGACGCAGATGTTCCAGGCATTGGTCGCGATGTCGCGGTAGCGGGTGGTGCCGGTGGCCTTGAACTCGCGGGCGGCGCCGATCCACTTGGGCACCTGGGTGTTGGCGTGCAGGCCGTTGAGCTGGTCGGAGTTCGAGGCGAGCGGGTTGAACACGGCGGCGTGGTCGAAGCGCTGGGCGGCGGTCAGCCAGCGGGCGTCGCCGGTCTGCTGGTAGAGGTCGGCCAGCACGGCGTTCATGCCGCCGAACTCCCGGCCCAGCACCGTCTGCATCTGCGACGAGCTGAGCCGCCCGGTGCGCCAGTCGACCCAGCCCGCCAGCGCCAGCAGCACGTCGCGGGCCTGGGTGCTGCCCACGTACCGCCACACGTCGAGCAGCCCGGCCAGGGTCTTGTGGATCGCGTAGTACGGCACGTTGCCGTTGGTCAGGTTCCCGGCCTCCAGCGCGGTGAAGTCGGACTCGGGGAAGCCGGACAGGTACCCGGTGCTGAACCCGGCCGTGCCGTTGTTGGCCTGGCACGCCGCCATCGCGGCGACCATCTGGTTGGCCTTGTCGCGGCAGGTGGTGTCGCCGAGCACCGCCCACGCCTGCGCCCACGCGGTCAGGAAGTGCCCCTGGCTGTGGCTGCGGAACGGGAAGTTCGGGGCCTCCCACCCGCCGGTCGCCGCGGCGCCGTTGGTGGACAGGCGGTGGTTGGCGCGGAACACGTACAGCAGCCGGTCGACGTTGACGTCGCGCAGGTAGTTCAGGGTGCGGTTCTGGTTGTCCAGCCAGCGGCCGGCGGTCAGCCGGACCTGGCCGAGCTCGAAGGGGTACGCCGAGACGCCGGTGTCGGGGCGGGCCGGCGGCAGTGCGGCGGCGGCCCGGCCGGGCGCGACGACGGCCGGCACGGCGGTGACCGCGGCGGCGGCGCCGGCGGCCTGCATGACGCGGCGCCGGCTGACGGACGAGGTCCACATGTGGTTGCTCCCGAGGGGGTAGGGCGAGCAGGTCGGGGATGCGAAGTTACCGATCACACGAACGCCTTCGGAGCGCGTCGATGCGACGCTGCCCTGCTCCAAGCAACTACTGTGACGTCCGGGCGCTCTCATATCTCGATGTCCCGCCAGTCGAATGTGACCGATAACATCGAGGCCGTCAAGATGTGACGAAAAGGTTTCGCACGTGCGCAGGTCACACGCGAGGCCACCGATCCCGTCGGCGTGGCGCCGCAGCGGCGTCCACTCCCGAGCGTCGGCCGACCCACCGCACCGGGCTTCCCGTGGGATCGGTCAGTGCTCGGACAGAGCCGAAGATCGTGCTGCGCTACCATGCGCTGACAGGGGGTCGCCATGAGCCAGCAGCCTGCCCGCGCGGCGGTCATCAGGGACGTCGCGCGGCTCGCCGGGGTCTCGCACCAGACGGTCTCGCGCGTGCTGAACAACCATCCGAGCGTGCGGGAGGAGACCCGCGAGCGGGTGCTGCGCGCGGTCACCCAGCTCAACTTCCGGCCCAACGCGATGGCCCGGGGCCTGGCCGGCAGGCGGTCCCGCGTGATCGGCGTGGTCAGCTTCGACACGCTGCTGTACGGTCCCGCGGCCACCCTGCTCGGCCTGGAGCGCGCCGCCCGCCGTGCCGGGTACGGCGTCAGCATCGTCGCACTGGAGCAGCTCGACCGGGCCGGCGTCGCCGAGGCGGTCGACCGGCTCGCCGAGCAGTCCGTGGCCGGCGTGGTCATCATCGCGCCGCTGATGACCGCGGCGGCGGCGGTGCACAGCCTGCCCACCGGGGTGCCCGCGGTCGTCGTGGAGTCCGACGCCGGCGGCGACCTGCCGACGGTCTCCGTCGACCAGGTCGCGGGCGCGCGGCTGGCGGTCGAGCACCTGCTCGCGCTCGGGCACCGGACGGTGTGGCACCTGTCCGGCCCGCAGGGCTGGCTCGAGGCGCGCGACCGCGTCGACGGGTGGCGCCAGGCCCTCGAGGCCGCGGGCCGCCCGGTGCCGCCGGTCCTGCCCGGCGACTGGAGCCCGCGGTCGGGTTACGAGGCGGGCCTGCGCCTGGCCGGCCAGACCGAGGTCACCGCCGTGTTCTGCGCCAACGACCAGCAGGCGCTGGGCATGCTGCGCGCGCTGCACGAGCGCGCCGTGCGGGTGCCCGAGGACATCAGCGTGGTGGGCTTCGACGACATCCCCGAGGCGGCCTTCCTGTCGCCGCCGCTGACCACGGTCCGGCAGGACTTCGACGAGGTGGGCAGGCGCTGCCTGGCCGCGCTGCTGGACCTCTTCGGCGGCAACGGCGCGGCCGCACCGGTCCGCCATCCGCGGGTGCCGCCGAGCCTCGTGGTCCGGGCCAGCAGCGGCCCGCCCCCACCCGGCCGGTAGCCGGTCCCCAACTCCCGCAGCCTGCAGTTTCGGGGAAACCGCACCTCAGCCGCCCTGGATTCCCACACTTTCCCCCGAAACTGCCCGCCGAAGGCCGAACGCCGGAGGCCGAACGCCGAGCACCGAAGGGCCGGGCGAGGGCGCGGCGCTAGGGCGTGCCGGGGTGTTCGGTGCGGTCGGCGACCGCGTCGAGGCGTGCCCGCGCCTCGGTGGCGGCGGCGGGGTCGAGGCGGGCGACGATGGCCCGGATCTCGCGGAGCTGGTTCTTGATCTCCTCCTGCTCCTCGTGCTGGAACGCGTCGTTGTCGACGATCAGCTTGCTGGCGAAATGCGCCGTGATCAGCGGGATCACGAAGAGCACCATCACCGAGATCAGGATTCCGGCGAGCACCCGGCCCGCCCACGTCTCGGGGTACATGTCGCCGTACCCGACGGTCGAGGCGGTGACCACGGCCCACCAGATCGCGTCGCCCGGATGCTTGCCCTCCTCGAACACCCAGTAGAGGAAGCCCGAGATCACGATCAGGAGCAGGTAGCTGACGACCAGCGCGCGGGGCGAGTTGGTGAAGCGTTTGAGCAGGCTCATCGGCACATTGTGCGGTGGTGTGCCAACCCGTCCCATCGGCTGCGACGGCAGCGGAAAATGTCGGTCCGGCGGATTAGAATGTGTGTACGAAAAAGCGCCGCTGAGCTGCGAACGGAGACGCCATGCCCACCCCTCCCGCGACCGTCGCCGAGACCACCCAGACCGCACCGCTGCCCTACGCCACCCTGCTGGCGTTCACCCGCTACGTCGACCGGTCCGGCCCGGCCAAGGCCGCCTTCGTCGGCCGGCTGCGCCGGCAACGGGAGACCGGCGGCGGGTTCAACCCGCACAGCCGGCTGATCAAGGCGCTGAAGACCGACATCGACCAGCACACGCCGGGCACCCACCTGACCGAGGTCAACGACCAGGTCGACCAGCGCTGGCAGCGGCTCTACGCGGCGCTGACCGCGGGCGCGGCCAGCTACCTCACCTCGATCGAGGGGCAGGGGGTGCGGCTGACCCGGACCAACGACGCGCTGGCCATGATCGGCAACCTGCCGGTGCGGATCAGCGCCCACTTCGGGCTGCGCTACGAGGACGGCCACAGCGAAGCGGTGCGGCTGCACTTCGACGAGGAGGCGCCGACCGCCGACCTGATCACCGCGACGCTGCACCTGCTCCGGTCGAACATGGACCAGATCCTGCCGCACGCCGAGCCGGTGCTGGTCGACGTGCGCCGCGGCATCGCCTACCGGGGTGAAGCGGGCACGGGCACCGACGTCGACCGCTGGCTGACCGGCGAGGCGGCCGGCTTCGCCGCCATGTGGAACGCGCCGCACGGCTGACCCGAACGCACCGGCGCCCCGGCCCGCGGTCTCTCCCGCGGGCCGGGGCGTCTCACGTGACGGGCGGGACGACCGTCACGCCCCGCCTGAGCGCGACGGACGGTATCGCTCAGACGAGCCTGTCACAGGCCGTTGTCCCGGATGACCTGTGCGTACCAGCGCGCGCTGTCCTTGGGCACGCGGCGCTGGGTGTCGTAGTCGACGTAGACGAGGCCGAAGCGCTTGCCGTAGCCGTACGCCCACTCGAAGTTGTCCATCAGCGACCACGCCAGGTAGCCGCGGACGTCGGCGCCCCGCTCCAGCGCGTGGTGCACCGCCCGCAGGTGCCCGTCGAAGTAGGCGACGCGCTCCGGGTCGGCGACCCGGTCGCCCTCCAGCAGGTCGTGATACGCCGAACCGTTCTCGGTGACCATCAGCGGGGTGCCCGGATAGTCCCGGGACACCCGCACCAGCAGGTCCGACAGCCCGGTGGCGTCGATCGGCCAGTCCATCCCGGTGACGGGCAGGCCCTGCGGCGGGAAGTCGACGCCCTCGCTGCCCGGGTACGACGCCTGCCCCACCGCGCCGACCTTGGCCCGCACCAGCGCCGGCTGGTAGTAGTTCACGCCGAGCAGGTCGATCGGGGCGGCGATGACGTCAAGGTCGCCGTCGCGGATCGCGTCCGCGGCGCCGAACCGCTCGAACAGCGGCAGGACGTCCGCCGGGTACTGCCCGCGCAGCACCGGGTCCAGCCACATCCGGTTCTGCAGGCCGTCGACGAGCCGGGCCGCCTCGCGGTCGTGCGCGTCGTGCGGGTTCTGCGGGCTCACCCGGGTCAGCACGTGCGTGATCGACACCTCGCGCGCGCCGCCGGCCCGCAGCGCCCGCGCGGCCAGGCCGTGCCCGAGCAGCAGGTGGTGCGCGGCCAGGTACGCCGCCCGCGGCTCGCGCCGGCCGGGCGCGTGGTCGCCGCTGGCGTACCCGAGGAACGCCGAGCACCACGGCTCGTTCAGGGTGGTCCAGGTGGCCACCCGGTCGCCGAGCCGCGCGATCGTCGCCGAAGCGAGGTCGGCCAGGTAGTACGCCGTGTCCCGGCTGGTCCAGCCGCCCTGGTCCTCCAGCACCTGGGGCAGGTCCCAGTGGTAGAGGGTGGCCATCGGCGCGATGCCGGCGGCCAGCAGCTCGTCCACCAGGCGGTCGTAGAAGTCCAGGCCGCGGGGGTTGACCGGGCCGGAGCCGTCCGGCTTGATCCGCGGCCAGGCCACGGAGAACCGGTAGACGCCCAGGCCAAGCTCCGACATGAGGCGTACGTCGTCTCGGTAGCGGTGGTAGTGGTCGCAGGCGACGTCGCCGCTGTGGTTGCGGAACACCCGCCCCGGCTCGCGCGACATCGTGTCCCAGATCGACGGGGTGCGGCCGCCCTCGGCCGCGGCGCCCTCGATCTGGTACGACGCGGTCGCCGCGCCCCACCGGAACCCCGGCGGGAAGGACAGCCGCGACGGCGCGACGACCTCCTGCGGCAGGACGCTGGTCATCCCTTCACCGCACCCTGCATGATGCCGCCGATGATCTGCTTGCCGAGCAGCGCGAACACCACCATCAGCGGGACCGTGGCGATGAGCGTGCCGGTCAGCGACAGCGAGAAGTCGGTGATGTAGCCGCTCGCCAGCGCGGACAGGGCGACCTGCACGGTCGGGTCCTCGGGCGTGAGCACGACCAGCGGCCAGAAGAAGTCGTTCCAGGCCGTCATGAAGGTGAGCATGCCCAGCACCGCCGCGGCGGGCTTGGAGATCGGCAGCACCACGTGCCAGAAGATGCGCAGGGTGGTGCAGCCGTCGGCGCGGGCCGCCTCGATCAGCTCGGTCGGCACCGCCTCACCGAGGTACTGCGTCATGAAGAACACGCCGAACGCGCTGACCAGGCTGGGCGCCACGACGGCGTACATGGTGCCGGTCCACTCGATCTTCGCCATGAGCATGTACAGCGGGATGATGCCCAGCTGCGTCGGCACCATCATGGTGGCGATGACGGTGACCAGCAGGATGTTGCGGCCGCGGAAGCGCAGCTTGGCGAAGGCGAACCCGGCCAGCGTCGAGAACAGCACCACGCTCAGCGTGATCCCGCCCGACACCATGAACGAGTTCATCAGCGCCTTGGCGAACTCGATCGTCCCGAAGGCGCGCTCGATGTTCTCGAACAGGTTGGGGCCGAGGCCGAACGGCGGCGGCACCTGGCCCAGGATCCCGTTGTCGTGCGAGCCGACGACCAGGGACCAGTAGAGCGGGAACGCCGAGAACAGCGCCAGGCCGGTCAGCGCGAGGTAGGCGAGCACGCCGGGGCGGCGGTCGCGCACGCCCTTGAAGGCGCGCGCCGGCGGGGGCGGCGGGGTGTTGCGGCCGGTACGTTCCGGACGGGTCATCGTGGTGGTCATCAGGACCTCCGCAGGCGGCTGGTGAGGAAGTAGTTGATCGCCGCGACGATCACGATGATGCCGAACATCGCCCACGCGGCCGTCGAGGCGTAGCCGAAGTCGAACCTGCTGAAGCCGACCTCGTAGAGGTACAGCGACAGGGTCTGGAACTGCCGGTCCGAGCCACCGGTCATGCTCCCGCCGCCGAACAGCAGCGGCTCGGCGA
>NZ_JBFAOU010000260.1:0-8094 GCF_040675365.1 Catellatospora sp. NPDC049609
GCCGGCCCCCGGCGCGGCCCGGCCGCCCCCCCCCCCCACCGCCGCGGGCGGATCAGGAAAGGCCGGTCGCCCAGGCGTAGCCCTTGAGGTACGGGTCCGGCTTGACGGGGCCGCCGGAGTTCCACACCTCCGTGATCAGGCCGTCGTCGCCGATCTTGCCGATGCGCGCGGTCTTGTGGATGTGCTGCGTCGCGCCGTCGACGGTGACCAGGCCCTCGGGCGCCTCGAAGGTGACGCCGTCGGAGGCGCCCTTCACCTTCTCGACGTCGAACGCGCCGGCCTTCTCGACCATGGCCTTCCACAGGTAGACCGAGGTGTACGCGGCCTCCATCGGGTCGCTGGTCGGCTTGTCCGCGCCGAACTTGGCCTTGTACGCCTTGACGAACTTGTCGTTGGCGGCGCCGGGGGTGGTCTGGTAGTAGTTCCACGCCGTGAGCTGGCCGGCGAGGTACTGCGTACCGATGCTCTTGACCTCCTCCTCGGCGATGGACACCGACACCACCGGCATCCCGGTCGCGGTCAGGCCGGCCGACTTGTACTCCTTGAAGAAGGCCACGTTGCTGTCGCCGTTGAGGGTGTTGAACACCGCGTCGGCCTTGGCCGTCTTGACCTTGTTGACGATCGTGCCGAACTCGGTGCTGCCCAGCGGCGCGTAGTCCTCACCGAGCACCTTCAGGCCGTTGGCCTCGGCGTACGCCTTGATGATCTTATTGGCGGTACGGGGGAACACGTAGTCGCTGCCGACCAGGTAGACGCTCTTCTTGCCCTGCGCCTTGAGGTAGTCCAGGCCGGGCACGATCTGCTGGTTGGTGGTCGCGCCGGTGTAGAAGATGTACGGCGACTGCTCCAGGCCCTCGTACTGCACGGGGTAGAACAGCAGCGCCTTGTTCTCCTCGAAGACCGGCTTCACGGCCTTGCGGCTGGCCGAGGTCCAGCAGCCGAAGACGGCGGCGACCCGGTCCACTTTGATCAGCTTCTCGGCCTTCTCGGCGAAGGTGGGCCAGTCGGAGGCGCCGTCCTCGCTGATCGGCTCGATCTTCTTGCCGAGCACGCCCCCCGCGGCGTTGATCTCCTCCACGGCCAGCAGGATGGCGTCGCGTACGGTGACCTCACTGATGGCCATGGTGCCCGACAGCGAGTTGAGCAGGCCCACCTTGACGGTGTCGCCCGAGGTGTCGGCGGTGACGCCGCCGGCGGTGTCGTTCTCGCCGGTCTTGGCGCCGCAGGCGCTGAGCGCCAGCGCGGCGGCCAGGGCGATGCCGGCCGCGGCGAGGCGGCGTCGGGGGAATTCGAGCATGTTGGGGAATCTCCCTGCTTCGGCGGAGCACGGGTCAAAGGGGGAAGCACCGGGGGGCGGGAGACGTCGGCGTCCTCGGCGTGCGAGCCGGCCCGGGGCGGTGCGTGACAGGCGATCCGAAACGAGTGCCGGCAGCGCGCAGCGGACTCCCCGCCCGGTTGTGCCGGCCTTGGGGGCGACCGCCTGAATGCCAGGCATCCAAAGAGTCGTCGAGCGCTATTACAGAGCTGTTTCGTCGCCGTTGATATGACGTATCCACCGTTGTGAAATATCTGCTCTGAGCTGCTAAGACAACAAAAGCCGACGCCGGTGCGAACCGCATCGTGTGCGGCTCGGAGGCGTCGGCTCGGAGCTATTGCGACAGTAATCGTGGCACCCCCGCAGGGCGGGGATGCTTCACACACGAAGTATCTTGACCGTCCCGACCGGTGTCAAGAGCGGGGTCTGCGCGGCGGCGCCCGGCGAGCAGCGGCGTAGCCCGGCCGCGCGTATTGGCGCACCCCGGCGCGCATGTGAAAAGGTCGCGGCATGACCATGGGGAGCGGCGACGACGGCTGGGCGCGGCCCGGCCCGACGGTCGAGCAGCGGCGCACCGACCTGCTCGTCGGGGTGGGGGTGACGGCGATGGCGCTGTTCAACCTCACGCTGGCCAACAGCGCCGGGATGACCTTCGGCCCGCCGCCCAGCCTGCCCGAGCAGGTCCTCTGGACCGTCGCGGTGGCGGCGCCGCTGGCGGTGCGCCGCCGCCTGCCGCTCACGGTGGCGCTCGTGATCTCCGTGGCGTTCGTCGCCGCGCAGTTCCGCGCCGCGCCCGAGCAGCAGGTCACCTCGGGCGTGCTGTTCTGCGCGATCTACACGGCCGGGGCGTGGGGGCGCGACCACCGGCGCTCGCGGCAGGTGCGGGCCGGCATCGTCGCGGCGATGTTCGTCTGGCTGCTGATCTCGTGCTGGATGTCGCTGGACTCGATCCCGCCCGACGCGTTCGCCGACGCGCGCGGCCCGGTGCCGCCGCTGGCGGCGGCGATCGTCAACGCGGTGCTGATCAACATCCTGATCTTCGGGTTCGCGTACTTCTTCGGCGAGACGGCCTGGGTCGCCGCGCGGCGGCAGCACCAGCTCGAGGTGCAGGCCGAGGAGCTGCGCCGGTCCCGCGACGAGGCCAGCGAGCGCGCGGTGATGGGCGAGCGGCTGCGCATCGCCCGCGAGCTGCACGACGTGGTCGCCCACCACGTGTCGGTGATGGGCGTGCAGGCCGCGGCGAGCCGCCGGGTGATGGACAAGGACCCGGCGCGGGCGCGCACCGCGCTGTCGGCGATCGAGCAGAGCGCCCGCACCGCCGTCGACGAGCTGCGTCGCATGCTCGCGCTGCTGCGCCGCGGCCCCGGCGCCGAGGAGGCGCCCGCCACGGTCGGCGTCGAGCGGGTGGAGAGCCTGCTGTCCGGGGCCCGCGAGGCCGGGCTGACGGTGCGGTTCGGCGTGTTCGGCGAGCCGGCGCCGCTGCCGGACTCGCTGTCGCAGGCGGCGTACCGCATCGTGCAGGAGTCGGTGACCAACACGCTCAAGCACGCCGGGGCGGCCACCCTCGACGTGCGGATCAGGTATCACGCGCAGGAGCTGGAGGTGGAGGCCACCGACGACGGCCGCGGCGGCCCGGTCCGCAGCGGGGGCGGCCTCGGGCTGATCGGCATGCGGGAGCGGGTCGCCCTGCACGACGGCACCCTGGAGGCCGGGCCCCGACCGCAGGGCGGCTTCCGGGTGCGCGCCCGGTTCCCGCTGCGCGCGCAGGCCGCGACGGCGGGCGAGCCGGTGCCGGGTGGGCTGCCCTCGGACCTGACCGCGGACGCGGCGGCGTGAGCGGGCAGCGCGAGGACGCCGCCGCCCTTCCGGACGCGCCGGAGCGGGCGGGCCCGATCCGCATCCTGCTCGCCGACGACCATCGCCTGGTGCGCACCGGGTTCCGGGTCATCCTGGAGACCGAGGACGACCTGGTCGTGGTCGGTGAGGCGGCCGACGGCGAGCAGGCCGTGGTGCTGGCCGGGCAGACCGCGCCGGACGTGGTGCTGATGGACGTGGAGATGCCGGGCATGGACGGGCTGGAGGCGACCCGGCGGATCACCGCGTCCGGCGGGGGCCCGGCGGTGCTGATCCTGACCACGTTCGACCGCGACGACTACCTGTTCGCCGCGCTGCAGGCCGGGGCCAGCGGGTTCCTGCTCAAGAACGGCACGCCGGAGACGCTGATCGAGGCGGTGCGGGTGCTGGCGCGCGGCGACGCGCTGCTGGCGCCGGAGATCACCCGCCGGGTGATCGCCAAGTTCGCGCGTCCCGCGGCCGTGCCGTCGGCCGGGCCTGCCGGTGAGCTCAAGGAGCTGACCCCGCGCGAGCACGAGGTGCTGGTGCTGCTGGCGGGCGGGGCGACCAACGCCGAGATCGCCGCCCGGCTGTTCCTCGGCGAGACGACGGTCAAGACGCACGTGAGCCGGGTCCTGGCCAAGCTGCGGCTGCGCGATCGCACCCAGGCCGTGGTGTACGCGTACGAGCACGGCGTGGTCACCCCCGGCGGATGACGCGGGGTCCTCCGCGCGGAGGACCCGAAGTTCGATCACCGGGCGGACGGCAGGCCGCCCGGCGGCGCTTAACCTTCGGACCCATGACGAAAGTGCTTCGCCTCGACGGCGTCAGCCGGCGCTTCGGCGACCGGCAGGTGCTCGACGAGGTCTCCTTCGACGTCGCCGAGGGACGGATGACCGGGTTCGTCGGCGCCAACGGCGCCGGCAAGACCACCTCGATGCGCATCATCATGGGCGTGCTCGCCCCGGATGGGGGCGAGGTGACCTGGCAGGGGGCCCGGCTGACCCGGGCCGACCGCCGTCGCATCGGCTACATGCCGGAGGAGCGCGGCCTCTACCCGAAGATGTCCCTGCGCGACCAGCTCGACTACCTGGGCAGGCTGCACGGGCTGGGCCGCGACGCGGTGCGCCGCAACGCCGAGCACCTCATCGAGTGGCTCGGCCTCGGCGAGCGCGCGGGCGACCCGGTGGAGAACCTGTCGCTGGGCAACCAGCAGCGCGCCCAGATCGCCGCGGCGCTCATCCACGACCCGGACATCCTGGTGCTGGACGAGCCGTTCTCCGGCCTGGACCCGATCGCCGTGGACACCGTGGTCGACGTGCTGCGCGACCGCACCCGGCGCGGGGTGCCGGTGCTGTTCTCCAGCCACCAGCTCGACGTGGTCGAGCGGCTCTGCGACGACCTGGTCATCATCGCGGGCGGACGGATCCGCGCTGCGGGCAGCCGGGCGAGCCTGCGTGCCGACCACACGCTGCCCCGGTACGCGCTGACCGTCGACGGCGACGCGGGCTGGCTGCGCGACGAGCCGGGCGTCCGGCTGATCGACCTGGACGGCGCGCACGCGGTGTTCGACCTGGCACCGGACGCCGACGACCAGCGGGTGCTGGCCGCCGCGCTGGCCCGCGGGCCGGTGCGCGCGTTCGGCCCGGTCACCCCGTCCCTTGCCGAGATCTTCCGGGAGGTCGCCCAGTGAACACGTACGAGGCCGTCCGCATCGTGGCCGCCCGGGAGATCCGGGTGAAGCTGCGCGACAAGGCGTTCCTGTTCGGGACGCTGTTCTTCCTGCTGTTCGCGGTGGCGGGCACGGCGCTGCCGCCGCTGCTGGCGGGCGGTCCGTCGTCGGTCGCGGTGGTCGGCCAGGCCCCGGCCGCGCTGACCGCCGCCGGGTTGGACGTGCGCCCCGTCGCCGATGAGGCCGCCGCCCGCGCGCAGGTGCGCGCCGGAGACGTCGACGCGGCGCTGCTGACCGACGGCACGCTCGTCGCGATGACCGACGCGCCGGGCGACGTGGAGAACGCGCTGAGCACCCGGCCGACCGTCGAGCTGCTCGACCCGAGCGCGCTGGACCCGGTCCTGTCGTTCCTGGTGCCGCTGTTCTTCGCGGTGGTCTTCTTCTTCACCTCGCTGACCTTCGGCCTGCAGATCGCGCAGAGCGTCACCGAGGAGAAGCAGACCCGGGTGGTGGAGATCCTGGTCGCGTCGGTGCCGGTGCGGGTGCTGCTGACCGGCAAGGTGCTGGCCGGGGCGGTGCTGGCGATGGGCCAGATCGCGCTGATCGCGATCGTGGCGCTGGCCGGGATGCGGATCGCCGGCACCGGGAGCGAGCTGGTGTCGGCGCTGACCCCGGCGATCGGCTGGTTCCTGCCGTTCTTCGTGGTCGGGTTCGTGATGCTCGCCGCGCTGTGGGCGGCGGTCGGCGCGCTGGTCAACCGGCAGGAGGACATCAACGCGGCGTCGATGCCGGTGCAGCTGGCGGTGATGCTGCCGTTCTTCGCGGTGATGATGCTCGGCGACAACCCCACGGCGATGAAGGTGCTGTCGTACGTGCCGTTCTCGTCGCCGTCGGCGATGCCGGTGCGGCTGTTCCACGGCGACGCGGCCGCCTGGGAGCCGTTCGCGGCGCTGGGTGTGCTGGTCGTCGGTGCGGTGGTGACGCTCGCCGTCGGCGCGCGGATCTACGAGGGCTCGCTGCTGCGCACCAACGGGCGCACGTCGATGGCTGCGGCCTGGCGTGACCGGGAGGCCCGGCGGCTGGCCGAGCTGGACGCGCAGCAGGTGTGACCGAGCGCGACGGCGGGCGGCCCTTGCGGGTCGCCCGCCGCCGTGTCAGCGCAGCCGCTCGATGACGCGGCGCAGCTGCCCGGCGTACTCGTCGAGGAACTCGGGGGAGTCGGCGGCCCGCCCGGTGACCCGCCGCACGATCTGCGGCAGCAGCGTCGGCGCCATCGCCGCGGCGAACAGGGTGAGCAGCACATACGCCGGGTCGAGGTCGGCGGCCAGCTCCCCGGCGGCCTGGCGGCGGCGCACGTCGTCGACCATCGCCGCGAAGGCGATGTTCCGCACCGTGCTGCGCGCGGTGAACGCGCTCCCGCCCGCGCGCCGCCGGATGGCCGCGTCCATGGGCAGCTGATGCCGGTTCGGCCGGGGGTGTTGTGCCCCATTGGGCGAAAAGCGTTGACCGATAAGCGCATCCGAGCCCGGCTCGCGCTGGCAAATGTGGGGCTATGACGCGTTTGCTCGCTATGTTGACGTCTGTGCGGGAACGCGAGGGCGTGCTGATCCGGATGGTGATCCGTAACGAGGGGCGTACATACGTGCGCGTGACCTGGTTGCGGGGCCGTCCCGTCGCGCTGTCCCATTCCCGGGCAGGCCGCTCCTACCTCGCCGCCGTACGCGAGCTGCAGCTCGCGGCCGCCCGGCTGCGCGCGGCCGGGGCGTACCCCGGCGGCATGGCGCAGGTCGCCGCCTTCCGGGACGCCCGCGCGGCCTGGCTCGGCGTGCTGCTCACCCGCCACCGCCTGCAACGGTGACTCCCGGCCGAGGGCCGGCGAGTGCCGCGACCGGGGTGGGGCCGTAGCGGCAAGCCACGGCACGGCACGGGTTCACGTCCGCGCCGGGCGGCGGTCCGCGCGGTAGGGTCAACGCAAGATCAGATGGGGGACGACGTGCTCGACGTGGCGACCGTGGCGCCGCAGGCATCAGTCGACGGCGCCGTCGCGCGGCGCGGTCGCCGCCGCCTGCCGGCCGCGCTCGCCGTCGTCACCGCTCTCCTGCTGGGGACGTGGTTCGCCGTCTCCCGCAGCCGCGAGCCGCACGACCCCCGCGCCTACCCCGGCAGCCAGGCCCAGGATCTGCCCGGCACGCTGGACCGCTATCACCTGCAGCTGCCGGACTGCGCGCGGGCGACCGTGCGCTACCACCGCCACGCGCAGTGGGAGGCGGACTCGTTCTACCTGCACTTCACCGGCGACCGGCACTGCATGAACCAGTTCCTGCTGTTCAACGGGATGTTCCTGCGCGAGGACGCGGCCGACACCGCGGGTCTGCCGTTCGACGCGAGGACGACCGCCGGCTTCGGCTGGCCCCAGGACCCCGCCCGGCGGTACCGCACGTTCCGCCACCTGCGGGGCAAGGCGCCGCTGGTCGAGGCCCAGGTGGCGCTGCACGAGTCCGGTGACGACGCCGAGGTGTACCTGCTCGCCGGCATCATCTGACGGCGTCGTGCGCGCGGCGCTCGGCGGCAGCCACCGTGCGCGGTGACCGGTCTTCGGTGTAGATGAGCCACTGGATGGGAGCGTGCCCATTGATCTACGCTCATCGCTGCGCCTCTGCCCGGTGGCGCACACCCGTACCGAGACCGAGGTTCCCCATGACCGAGACGACAGCGGCCGAAGCGGCAGACGCCGTGACGGACACCGCCCCGCCGCAGGACACCACGCATCCGCAGCACACCGGCCGCTACGCCGGAGCCCGGCGCAACGGCCTCGCCGTCCTGACCGGCCTGCTCGCCGCCGCGATCATCCTCCGCGGACCGCAGGACATCGCCGGCCTAGACCAGTCGGTGCGGTGGGTGGTCGCCGTACTGCTCTTCGTGGCGTTCGCGCTGCTGGTCCGCGCCCTGCTCGCAGCCTCGCGCGCGGGTGCGCCCACCGGCGCCGGGGCGAGCGTCCGCCTCCAGGCCGCCGCAGGTCTGGCGCTGCTCGGCGTGGGCGTCCTCGTCGGCTGGCTCGCCCCGGCGCCCGCCGCGCTGATGCAGGTCACCTACGACCACGGCATCATCTGCGGCCAGGTGTCGCTGACCCCCGACGGCTACATCACCGTCGAGCCCGACCCCGGCCAGGCCGAGAACCGCATGACAACGCTGGTTCAGGTCGACCTGAGATCCGGAAACCGGATGCTGACGTGCTGGGTGGAGCCCAAGGTCAGAGTCGGTGACCGGATCACGC
>NZ_JBFAOU010000261.1:0-8015 GCF_040675365.1 Catellatospora sp. NPDC049609
GTTTGTGCGGGGTGCTCTCATGTGTGAAGTGGCTTTGGGGGGCGCGGGGCGCCCCCCCCACCGGGCGGGGGCGCCGCGGGGGGGGGGGCCCCCCCGCTTCAGTGCATTGCGTCAGGCGTTGACCTTTTCGCGCTGCGTGGGCGCAGCGTCAGCTTTTCCCTGGTCATCGCCGCCGACCGTGATCGGCTTGCGCTTGCTGATGAACACCGCCACCACGATGACGGCGGCCGCCGCGAGGGCGATCGCGGTACGGGCCGCGGGGTTCGCGGTGTTGCCGTACCAGAGCGCCACCACGGCGGGGGCGATCAGGAGCGACACCAGGTTCATCACCTTGAGCAGCGGGTTGATGGCCGGGCCGGCGGTGTCCTTGAACGGGTCACCGACCGTGTCGCCGATGATGGTCGCCTCGTGCGACGACGAGCCCTTGCCGCCGTGCGCGCCGTCCTCGACCATCTTCTTCGCGTTGTCCCAGGCGCCACCGGAGTTGGCCAGGAACACCGCCATCAGGGTGCCGGCGCCGATGGCACCGGCCAGGTACGCCGCCAGCGCACCCGCGCCGAGGCCGAAGCCGACGGCGATCGGGGCCAGCACCGCGAGCAGACCCGGCGTGAGCAGCTCACGCTGGGCGTCGCGGGTGCAGATGTCGACGACCTTGCCGTACTCGGGCCGCTGGGTGCCGTCCATGATGCCCGGCAGCTCGCGGAACTGGCGGCGCACCTCGTGCACCACCGCGCCGGCCGAACGCGACACCGCGTTGATGGCCAGACCCGAGAACAGGAACACGACCGCCGCACCGATCAGCAGACCGACCAGGTTGGCCGGGTTCGCCACGTTCAGCATCTCGTCGATGAAGCCCGCGGTGGTCTCGCCCGCCTCGGCCAGCGAGACGCCCAGGGTGTCGGTGTACGAGCCGAACAGCGCGGTCGCGGCCAGCACGGCCGTCGCGATCGCGATGCCCTTGGTGATCGCCTTGGTGGTGTTGCCGACCGCGTCGAGCTCGGTGAGCGTGCGCGCACCCTGCTCGTCGATGTCGCCGGACATCTCGGCGATGCCCTGCGCGTTGTCGGAGATCGGGCCGAAGGTGTCCATGGCCACGATGACGCCGACGGTGGTGAGCAGGCCGCAGCCGGCCAGCGCGATGGCGAACAGCGACACGACCAGGGTGCCGCCGCCCAGCAGGAACGCGCCGTACACCGCGCCGCCGATGAGCAGCGCCGAGTAGACGGCCGACTCCAGGCCGACGCTGACGCCCGCGAGCACCACGGTCGCCGGGCCGGTCTCCGAGGACTTGCCGATGTCCTGCACCGGGCGGCGCCCGGTCTCGGTGAAGTAGCCGGTCAGCGCCTGGATGGCGGCGGCCAGCACGATACCGATGACGACCGCGCCGATGGCGACGACCTGCGGGTTGCCGGAGATCTCCGCCTTGCCCAGCTCGGCGAACGTCTTCGGCAGGTACCACACCGAGGCGCCCGCCACCGCGACCGCCGACAGCGCGGCCGAGATGTAGAAGGCGCGGTTGATCGCCTGCAGCCCGTTCTTGTCGGACTTGCGCAGGCGGGTCAGGAAGACGCCGACGATCGCGATCAGCACGCCGATGGTGGACACGATCAGCGGGAAGACCAGGCCTTCCACGCCGAACGCGGCGCGGCCCAGGATCAGCGCCGCGACCAGGGTCACCGCGTACGACTCGAACAGGTCGGCGGCCATGCCGGCGCAGTCGCCGACGTTGTCGCCGACGTTGTCGGCGATGGTGGCCGCGTTGCGCGGGTCGTCCTCGGGGATGCCCTGCTCGACCTTGCCGACCAGGTCGGCGCCGACGTCGGCGGCCTTGGTGAAGATGCCGCCGCCGACCCGCATGAACATCGCGAGCAGCGCGGCGCCGAAGCCGAAGCCCTCCAGCACGGTCGCGGCGTCGGTGCGGTAGATCAGCACCACCAGCGCGGCGCCGAACAGGCCCAGACCGACGGTCAGGAAGCCCACCACACCACCGGTGCGGAAGGCGATCGACATGGCGGTCTCGCGGCCGCCCTCGGCCTCCCGTGCCGCCGCGGCGACCCGCAGGTTCGCGCGGGTGGCCAGCGCCATGCCCGCACCACCGATGAACGCGCTGAACAGCGCACCCACCACGAAGAACGCCGACCGCCCGATCTTCAGCGCGGTGTCGTTGTCACCGTCGCCGTGCACCGGAAGGATGTACAGCAGGATGACCGCGAGCACCACGAAGATGCCGAGCGTCTTGAACTGGCGGAACAGGTATGCCGACGCGCCCTCCTGGACGGCCCCGGCAATCTCCTGCATCTTGTTGGTGCCCTTACCGGTCGCGAGCACGGACTTGACCAGCGCGGCGGCGAATCCCAGCGCCACCAGCGCGATCACGGCCGCGACAATCACGTACGACACGTTCTTGCCGGTAAGGGCCAGCTCGCCGCCGGGGGCGGCGAGGATGGTCCCGGACATCTTTGTCCTCCCAAAGATCACGATGTACTTGTGGACACCGGTGGGAAGTCGCCGGTGGACCGCCGTACAGGCGGACCGCCGGGACGAGCCACTGGCGGAGCCGGCGGCGAGTCGTCAGCGGACCGCCGGTCAGACGGGCCGCCGCGACGCACCGCTGGCGGATGCCGGAACCGGCCCACGAACATGACGGCGGTTACGGCTCGGAAACAACCCGTGAACTGTAAACCGGACACGTGGTCGGGGTCACACCCTGTACCTGCCGTGTCGCGGTGATCTTCGTTGCTGCGCCACGCGGGTTTGTGCGGTACGCTCAGCGACTCTATGCCTGCGGACCGGTTACAGCACGTCGCCGCGCATGCACACGCTCACGTTCCGTGGCGATTCAGCGGCCGAGACGCGAAGCGCGCCGCACCTGCCACGCCATCTGCACCTCGGTGCCCGGCCCGTCGTCGAGCGGGCGCACCTGCAGATCCTTCACGATCGCCTGGAGCAGGCTCGCGCTCACGTCGACGGTGATCTGCTCCTCGTCGGCGATGGGCGCGTCGTCGCCGGCGTGGTCCCACACCTGCACCAGGTAGCGGTCGCCGTCGCTGAACGCCACGGCCACCACGTCGCGCAGGCCCACCCGCTGGTGCCGGGCCACCGCCCGCGCGCACGCCTCACCGATGGCCAGGCGCACCTCGTCGAGCTGGTCGTCGGGCACCCCGGCACGCCGTGCCACGGCCACGCCGACGAGCCGCGCCGTACGCACGTGCGCGGGTTCGGGAGTGAATTCGAGCCGGACGGTCGCCATACCCTGCGGTTCAGCTCGCGGTGGCGGCGTCGACGGAAGGATAGAGCGGCAGCACCTGATCCAGCGCCGTGATCCGGAAGATCTTGAGCAGCGACTCGCGCGCGCACACCACCCCGAACGTCGCCCCGGCGGCACGCGCCTTGCGCAGGCCGCCCACGAGCACGCCCAGCCCGGTCGAGTCCATGAACTCGACCTTGGCGAGGTCGACCACGACACCGGTCACCCCGCTGTCGAGCAGCTCGGCGATGCGCTCGCGCAGCTTGGGAGCGGTGTACACATCCACCTCGCCGCCGACTTCGAGAACGGTGTGCATCGCGACGACACGCGTGGCCAGCGACAGCTCCATCGGCACCTCCCTCTTACGACGTCCGGTCACGGCCCGGCCTCTCTCCGTGCACCGGATCCTCATGCATCTAACCATTGGTCTGGTTTCCGGGCTACGCGCCATCGCCCCTGTCGCCTGCCCACCATCCGACCCTGCGGGCTGCGCGCCGTCCGCTGCCGTCGAAGCTGCCCACCATCCGCCTGCCGGAGCCGCGCGCCATCAAGTCCTGCCGAAGCCGCGCACCCTCCCGTGGCGCACGGGCCGGGCGGCGCGGGCTGGCCGCCACGGGCCGGCAGGTGGCAGAGTGCTGGGGTGGACCTGCTGCCCTACTGGCTCGAACGCGACCAGGTCACGCACGTCGAGCTGCTGCCCGCGCGGGCCGGGCGCGCCGCGGCGTGGCCCGGCTGGGTCCCCGCGGAGCTGGTCGAGGCGCTGCGCGGCTGCGGCATCACCGCGCCCTGGGCCCACCAGGTCGAAGCCGCCGAGCTGGCGTATGCCGGCACGGACGTCGTCATCTCCACCGGCACCGGCTCCGGCAAGTCCCTGGCGTACCAGCTCCCCGCGCTGTCGGCGGTGCTGACCGAGCCGCGCGCCCGGGTGCTCTACCTCGCCCCGACCAAGGCGCTCGCCGCCGACCAGCACCGCTCGCTCACCGGCCTGAACCTGCCCGGCCTGCGCGCCGCGGTCTGCGACGGCGACACCGGCCGCGAGGAGCGCGACTGGATCCGCCAGCACGCCAACCTCATCCTCACCAACCCCGACCTGCTGCACCACAGCCTGCTCCCGCAGCACCAGCGCTGGTCCGGCGTGCTGCGCAACCTGCGCTACGTCATCGTCGACGAGACCCACAGCTACCGCGGCGTCTTCGGCGCCCACGTCGCCCACATCCTGCGCCGCCTGCGCCGCCTCTCCAGCACCCCCGAAAGGAAGGGCACCCTCTTAACTCCTGGCGTAGAGGAAGGGCACCTTCTTAACTCCGGGAAGGGCCGAGGGCCGGTGTTCCTGCTGGCCTCGGCGACATCGGGCGACCCGGCCGGCAGCGCCTCGAAGCTGATCGGCCGCCCGGTCCACGCCGTCACCGACGACGCCGCGCCGCGCGGCTCGATGACCTTCGCCCTGTGGGAGCCGCCCGAGCTGCCCGGCGTGTCCGCCGACGGCGACGCGGCCCCGGTACGCCGCTCCGCGCTGCGCGAGACCGCCGACCTGCTGGCCGACGCGGTCGTCCAGGGGGTACGCACGCTCGCCTTCGTGCCCTCCCGGCGCGGCGCCGAGGTGGTGGCCGTGCACGCGCGCGCCGCCCTGGAGGAGGCGCAGCCGGGCCTCGGCCGCCAGGTCGCCGCCTACCGCGGCGGCTACCTGCGCGAGGAGCGGCGCACCCTGGAGCAGCAGCTCACCGACGGCAGCCTCACCGGCCTGGCCACCACCAACGCGCTGGAGCTGGGCATCGACGTCACCGGCCTGGACGCCGTGCTGCTGGCCGGCTACCCCGGCACCCGCGCCGCCGTCTGGCAGCGCGCGGGCCGCGCCGGGCGGGCCGGGCGCGACGGGCTGTGCGTGCTCGTCGCCCGCGACGACCCCCTGGACACCTACCTCGTGCACCACCCGCAGGCGCTGTTCGGCACCGCCGTCGAGGCGACCGTGTTCGACCCCGCCAATCCGTACGTGCTCGCCCCGCACCTGTGCACCGCCGCCGCCGAGCGGCCGCTGACCGAGCCCGACCTGCCGCTGTTCGGCGCCGACGCGGCGCTGCTGGACGAGCTCGTCGCCGCGGGCGCGCTGCGCCGCCGCCCCACCGGCTGGTACTGGACCCACCCCCAGCGCCCCGACATCGACCTGCGCGGCACCGGCGGCCCGCCCGTCGCCGTGATCGAGGCGTCCACCGGGCGGCTCATCGGCACCGCCGACCCCGGCGCGGCACACCACCACCTGCACCCCGGCGCCGTCTACACCCACCAGGGCCGCACGTACGTCGTCCAGTCCCTCGACCTGGCCGAAGCCGTCGCCCTCGTGGAGGCCGACAACCCGCCGTACTCGACGCACGCCCGCGACACGACCTCGCTCACCGTGCTGGAGGTGCGCTCGTACGTCGACGCCGGGCCCGTCGGGCTGTTCCTCGGCGAGGTCGAGGTCACCAGCCAGGTCGTGTCGTTCCAGCGCCGCCGCATGGACAGCGGCGAGGTGCTCGGCACCTGGCCGCTCGAACTGCCCAGCCGCACTCTGCGCACAGTCGCCGTGTGGACCACGCTCGCCGAGTCGGCCGTCGCCGGAGTCGAGGACCTCCCCGGCTCCCTGCACGCCGCCGAGCACGCCGCCATCGGCCTGCTCCCGCTGGTGGCCAGCTGCGACCGCTGGGACATCGGCGGCCTGTCCACCGCCTGCCACGCCGACACCGACGCGCCGACCATCTTCGTGTACGACGGCCACCCCGGCGGGGCCGGCTTCGCCGAGCGGGCGTACGGCATGGCCGCGGAATGGCTGGGCGCTACGCGTACGGCCGTCGCCGAGTGCGGCTGCGAGCGCGGCTGCCCCAGCTGCGTCCAGTCCCCCAAGTGCGGCAACGGCAACAACCCCCTGGACAAGCCCGGCGCCGTAACCATCCTCGACACCATCCTCCACCACCTCCCCCACTGACCCCGCGGTGACCGCGGCCCCGACCCCGCCGAACCGGGGCCGAGGCCGGGGCCGGGGCCGGGGTTCCGGGGTTCCGGCGGAAGATCGCTGTCTCGTGTCAAAACCTGTGGTCTGGCCAGACTCCTCGACACGAAACAGCGATCTTCCAAGCCCCACGATGCCCCGGCTCGCCCCGCGGGGCCGGTCAGGCGGTGGACTAGCCGGTCAGGCGGCGGCGGACCGTGTCGATCTCACGGACGACGCCGTCCAGGTTTCCGGCCAGGTCGTGCCAGGTGAAGCGCAGGACCGTCCAGCCCGCCCGGACCAGCCGGTTTTGCCGGGTGCGGTCGTGCTGGAAGCGGTCGGCCGCGCTGTGCCACGCCCGCCCGTCGACCTCGATCGCCAGCCGGATCTCCTCGAATCCGAAGTCCACCTCGCCGATCACACCGTCCTCGTCGTGGACCGGCAGGTTGGCCCGCCATCCGGTGACTCGGCCACGTCGCAGCCCCTGCACCAGCAGACGCTCCGCCGCCGACCGCGCCCCATGCGCATGCCGGGCGGCGACGCGGACCAGCGTGCCCACCCCTCGCCTCCCGGTCTGCCCCTGCACACGTGCCAGGAACTCCTCGAACGTGATGAGCCTGCGCTGGATAGCGCGGTCCAGCACCAGGTCTGCGTCGTCCACACCCAGCTCGCGTACGCAGTCCACCACCGTCTGTGCCGGGGCGGTGAGCAGGACTCCCTCGACCACCGACAGGTCGGCCGGGGCCAGCACCTCCCGCCGCACTCGCAGACCCGGGTGCCGGACCTGCCGTCCGGGTGCGACGGTCACACACGACCGCAGGTCGGGCACCTCCAGGCCGTACCGTCTGGCCGCCGACGGTCCGCTCAGTACGGCACCGGGCACGGCCAGCGACGCGGCCCGGTCACGGAGCAGTGGCGTGATCGGCCGTCCGGCACGGGTCAGCACCGGACCGAGCACCACGCGCCAGTCACCTGCCCGAACGCGCTGCCGGATCTGGAAGTCGGAGAACCCGCACCGGCGAGCCTCCGCTCTGGTGAACAGCCCGCCCTGACCGACGGCCAACGAGTCCAACCGTGCTTGATCAGTAGTTCGTGTCATCTTCGGTGCTCATACCTCACTTTCTGGCACAGATTCGTGATCTCCAGCCCTGCCGCCCGGGGACGCCGTCGTTCCCGGGAGCCCGCCGCCGGTGTCCCGGAGCGGGCCGGCGCGGGCGGTGGCTTCGGCGGCGCCCGCGCCGGTCACGGCGGTCACCGCCAGCAGCAGGTCGAGGCCGTCGAGCGAGCAGGCGGTGACGGTCGCACCGTTGGCGCGCACGATCTCCGCGGCCCGCGCGCAGGCCGCGTCGGCACCGCGCACGGCGTACGCCGCACCGGCCAGCGCCCCGAGGTCGGCGGCGGTCCGGGCCTGCTCCCGCGCGACGAGGTGAGCGCCCTCGGCCGCGACGACGGTGCCCGCGGCCACGAACACCAGGCCGACGCCGAGCGCGTACAGGGAGCTCACGGCGCACCCGGTTCGCGCACCGCGGTCGCCGTGCAGGTGAGCTCGGTGACCCGGATCGAGCGCCGGACCGTCGCCGTGACGGTGTCCCCGCCGCCCGACACGGCCGCCCCGGACGGCACCCGCCCACCGCGCGCCGCGCTCAGCGCCGCGTCGCGCGCCGCGGCGACGCAGCCGAGCTTCACGGTCACCGCGGTGACGGCGCCGATGCCGGTGACCAGCAGGAGCACGACGGCGGGCAGCGCCACCGCCGTCGGTGTCCGTGTCGCCGTCCACGACGCCGCCGTCGAAGGTCTGCCGCAGTT
>NZ_JBFAOU010000262.1:0-7905 GCF_040675365.1 Catellatospora sp. NPDC049609
GCCCTCCTCCGGCGGGTTCATCAACCAGGGCCTCATGAGTCTGCACCTGGTCGACGAGCCGGTCCTGTTCCTGACCGAGCCGAACTTCTTCTGGGAGATCGTCGCCGGGACGAGCCTGTGGAAGGAGCTGGGCTGGAACACGATCCTCTACCTGGCCGCGATCACTGCGATCGACCCGGGCCTGTACGAGGCCGCCGAGGTCGACGGAGCGGGCCGCTATCGCAAGATGTTCAGCATCACGCTCCCGAGCATCAGGCCCACGATCGTCGTGCTGCTCATCATCAACAGCGGCTGGATCCTGTCCACGAACTTCGAGCTGCCGTACTTCCTCGGCAACGGCCTGGTGTCCGAAAAGTCCGAGACCATCGACGTCTTCGTGCTGCGCTATGGCTACCAGCTGGGCAACTACAGCCTCGCCGTCGTCGCGGGCATCTTCAAGACCATCGTCGCCATCATCCTGGTGGGCTCGGCGAACCTAGCGGCCAAGCGCCTCAACCAAGAGACACTGGTCTAGGAGGACTTCATGTCAGGCGCCACTGTCGCGAAGCCTCTGGCGCGGCGCGCATCACGAGGCGGGTCACGGCGTCGCAAGCGGACGGTCGAGCAGATCATCTTCACGACGCTCAACACGACCTTCCTGCTGGCCCTCGCGGCGCTCATGATCTACCCGCTGCTGAACACGCTCGCCATCTCCCTGAACGACGGCAACGACGCCGTCCGTGGCGGGATCGGCATCTGGCCTCGGGTCTTCTCGCTGCAGAACTACCACGTCGTGTTCAACATGACCACGATCTACCAGGCGTTCTTCATGAGCGTCCTGAAGACGGTAGTGGTGGTGGCGACAAACCTGGTCTTCACCTCGATGCTCGCCTACGCGCTCAGCCGCAAAGAGTTCGTCTTCCGCCGCTCGATCACCCTGATCTTCGTGCTGACGATGTACTTCGACGCCGGGCTGATCCCCAACTACCTGCTCATCAGGGACCTGGGCATGCTGAACAGCTTCCAGGCCTACTGGGTGCCGACGATCATCAGCGCGTTCAACCTGATCGTCCTGCGCACGTACATGAAGTCGATCCCCGAAGAGATCATCGAGTCGGCACGGATGGACGGCGCGGGCGAGTTCCGCATGTGGTGGCAGGTCGTGATGCCGCTGTGCAAGCCCGCGCTGGCCGTGGTGGGTCTGTTCGTGGCCGTGGGCAGCTGGAACTCCTGGCTGGACACCCTGCTCTACAACTCGGGCGATCAGGCGTTGTCCACCCTGCAGTACGAGTTGCAGAAGCTACTGGCGAGCTCGATGAACGCCGGCATGAACTCCGTGGCCGCCACGGGCAGCGCGCAGTCTGGCGGGCAGGTCACCACACCGATCGCGCTGCGGTCGACGATCACCATGGTGGCGGCCGTCCCCATCCTGTTCGTCTACCCGTTCCTGCAAAGGCACTTCGTGTCCGGTCTCGTGATCGGCTCCGTGAAGGGCTGATGGCGCCGGTCGCCCGCCCACCGCGGCAGGCCGACCCCGTCCTCAGGACCCGAAACTCCGCACACTGAAAGGCTCCGACCATCTTCCGTTACCACCCCGCGTCGCGACTGTGGCGCATCCTGGACTCGCTCGGCTCCGTCATCGTGATCAGCCTGTTCTGGCTCGTGAGCCTCGGCCTTGTCGTGACGGCGGGAGCGGGAACGGTGGTCGCCTACGAGGTGTGCCGCCGGTACGTCCTGGGCAAGGACGCAGGCCTCTGGGCCATCGCCACGAAGGCCTTGCGGCAGAGCTGGAGGCAGGCGACCGTCATCGGCCTGCTGGCCGTCCCGGTCGCGGCCGTGGGCATCCTCACGCTCTCCTACCTGCCCACTCTCGGGCTGGCCGAGGTCTGGGTGCCGCTCATCGTCGTCGGACTTTTCCTCCTGCTCCTGGTCTTCTGGTGCCTCCCCCTCGCAGCCCGCTTCACCAACCCCACCTGGCGCCAGGTGCTCAACGGGCTCACGTTGGGGCTGACGACGCCCAGCCTGACGTTCCTGCTCGGGATCGCCGTGGTCCTCGGGGGCGTCGCCATCTGGAACTTCATGCCCGCGGTGTTCGCGGCGCCCGGCCTGATCCTCCTGTGGTGGTGCTACCTGCTCGAGCGGTTCTTCGTCGCCCGGGGGTACGTGCAACCGGAGCCGGAGGAGGCGGAGGTCTGACGCTCTCCAGCCGCGGCCCTGAGTTGCCTCGGGGGTGAGGCTCCGTCAAGAAGGAGTAGTTGTGGAGGTCCTGAAGGACTACGTCCTCGGGGACACGATCGCCCGCTACCTGCGGCCTGGCCCGGGCGGACCGGTGGGAATGATGCTCTTCCCGGCAGCAATGGCAGGCCAGGTCGCCGAGAAGTCGTCTGCCATCGACTCGCTCGTCCAGATCAAGACCGTCGGTGACACATACCCGGGCGGTTCGGCCGGTCGTTCGTTGCGCAACGGTGGCACTGTCGGCACGCTCACCCTCGAGTCGCAGCGCGAGGTCACGACCGACGCCGGTGTCACGGTCGTGACCCTCCTGCGCACGCACCAAGGGTGCCTCGTCGAACACCATCTGCGGTGGCAATCGGGCGAGGCCGCGCTGGACTCATTCGTGGTCCTTCGCAACGAGGGACCGGACACGGTGACGCTGGAGCTGCTCTCGTCGTTCTCGCTCACTGGTCTGACACCCTTCGCCGGCGACGATGCCCCCGGCGATCTGATCCTGCACAGGCTGCGCAGCGCCTGGTCGGCTGAGGGGCGTCTGGTGTCCGACCACGTCGAGGACCTGGGTTTAGAGCCAGCCTGGGCCAGCTGGGAGCGGTGCCTGCGCTTCGGTCAGGTCGGATCTTGGCCAGTGCAAGGGTTCTTCCCGACGGCGTTCCTCGAGGACAGCCGCGCTGGGGTCTGCTGGGGCGTGCAGCTTGCCCACCCGGCCTCGTGGCAGATCGAGCTGGGCCGGACGGACGCCGCCCTCAACCTGTCGGGCGGGTTAGCGGACCGTGAGCTGGGCCACTGGACGAAGAGCGTGGCTCCCGGGGAGGAGTTCCGTACCCCCGTCGCATACCTGACGGTCGCGCAGGGTGGAGTGGACGACGCCGCCCACCGGTTGACGGCTCGCCACCAGCTCTTCCTGGATGTGCCCGCGGTCGAAGAGGCTCTGCCCGTCATCTTCAATGAATACTGCACCACCTGGGGTTCGCCGTCGCCGCAGAACCTTGGTGCGATCGTCGACCGGCTCGCGGGCAAAGGAATCCGATATCTCGTCATCGACAGCGGCTGGTACAAGGCCGACGGCAGCGAATGGTTCAACGGTCACGGCGACTGGGAACTGGACCGCCGAGCGTTCCCCGACGGACTGACCGAGGCGCTTGATCACGTGCGGTCCGCCGGTATGATCCCCGGCATCTGGTTCGAGTTCGAGACGGTCGGCTCCCGGGCCACGTCATTCACGCTGACCGACCACCTGCTCAAGCGCGACGGCGTCCCCGTCACCGTAGGCGGCCGGCGCTTCTGGGACTTCCGCGATCCGTTCGTGATCGGGTACCTCAAAGACCGGGTGATCGACTTCCTCAAGGCCAACGGCTTCGGCTATCTCAAAGTCGACTACAACAGCAGCATCGGAATCGGGTGCGACGGAGCAGAGTCCCTCGGTGAGGGACTGCGACAGCAGATGGCCGCAGTCCAGGGCTTCTTCCGGATGATCCGCGAGGAGATGCCGGAGCTCGTGATGGAGAACTGCGCGTCCGGCGGCCACCGGCTGGAGCCCTCGATGCTGGCCCTCACCAGCATGTCGTCATTCTCGGACGCCCACGAGTGCGCGGAGATCCCCATCATCGCCGCCAACGTGCAACGCGCACTGCTCCCCCGGCAGAGCCAGATCTGGGCAGTGCTGCGCGCGCAGGACTGCCCACAGCGGCTTGCGTACTCGCTCACCGCGACCATGCTCGGCCGGATGTGCCTATCGGGCGACATCCACCAACTGAGTGACGAGCAGTGGGCTGTGGTCTCCCGGGCAATCACCTTCTACAGGGCGGCGGTCCCGGTGATCAAGAACGGTGTCAGTCACCGGTTCGGACCGAAGGTGAGCAGCTATCGGCACCCCGAAGGGTGGCAGGCAGTCCGGCGAGTGTCCAACGACGGCGCCCAGATCCTGCTCGTCGTCCACCGGTTCGGAGCCGCTGAGCGAACTCCGATCGAGGTTGCTTTGCCACCGGGCAGGTACGAGGTCAGCGACCTCTACTCCCACCGCGAGATCGTGGTCGAGCTGACCGAGGAACTGGTAGCCGTGGAGCTGAATGAGCCGTTCTCTGCCGCGGCATTGCTGCTCACGCAGATCGAGTGAGATATGCCGGGAATCCCGACCCGCGCCGGCTGCCGTAATGGGACTGGCCACCGTCTCGCAAGGTGATCGCACTCAGACGCAGAACTCCAGGTACCGATGGAAACTCTAGAAATCGAGATCATCAATGGCCAGCAGCGCTCTTACTTTCCCCGTCCCTGAGGCTGAGATTACCGGCGTGGAGCTGCACGTCGCGAAGTCTGGTTCCGACACCGCCGCCGGAACCGCGCAGGCCCCCCTGCTCACGATCGGTGCCGCCGCGGCGCTGGCTCAGCCGGGGGACACCGTCGTCGTGCACGAAGGCGTGTACCGCGAGTGGGTGAACCCACCCCGCGGCGGTACGGCTGCTGCGCCGATCACCTACCAGGCTGCGCTGGGCGCGGATGGCCTGTTCGAGAAGGTGACGATCTCGGGTGCTGAGGTGATCGGCGACTGGCGTCCGCACGCCGGCTCGGCGGGCCGGGTCTGGGTGGCGACCGTGCCGAACTCCCTGTTCGGGTCGCGCAACCCCTACCTCGAGCGCATCGGTGGGGACTGGTTCTTCGACCAGGTCAACACCTGGCACACGGGCGAGGTGTATCTCGACGGCAAGTCGTTGTACGAGTCGCTGACCATGGCCGGCGTCGCGCACCCCGAGGTCACCGTGGACTCGTTCGACCAGGCGGGCTCGCTGCTGACCTGGTACTGCGAGGTGGGCGACGACGTCACCAGGATCTGGGCGAACTTCGGGGGCGCCGACCCGGCGGAGCACCAGATCGAGATCAACGCGCGCAAGTTCGTCTTCTGGCCCGCCGCCACGGGCATTGACTACATCACGGTGCGCGGCTTCACCCTGACGAAGGCCGCCACGCAGTGGGCCCCGCCCACGGCGCTGCAAGAGGGCCTGATCGGCCCGCACTGGTCGAAGGGCTGGGTGATCGAGGACAACACGATCACCGACTCGAAGAACGTCGGCGTCTCGCTGGGCAAAGAGGCCAGCACCGGGCAGAACGAGGCCGCCGCAGGGCCGAAGGGTGCCAAGGGCGGCACACAGCGCGAGCGCGAGGTGATCCAGCGGGCGCTCGCCCTGCGCGGGCCCGCCGCGGGCGAGCCGCACCCGTGGGACCGGGATCACGTCGGCTCCCACACGGTGCGCCGCAACACGATCCGGGACTCCGAGCAGGCCGGCATCGTCGGGCACCTGGGGGCGGCGTTCTCGACCATCAGCGACAACCACATCTCCCGCATCCACGTGAAGCGTCAGTGGCACGGCGCCGAGGTGGCCGGCATCAAGCTGCATGCCGCGATCGACACCGTGATCAGCGGGAACACCATCCATAACACGCACCGTGCCCTGTGGCTCGACTGGCAGGCCCAGGGCACCCTGGTGCGGCGCAACGTCTGCTACGCCTCCACCGCCGAAGACTTCATGGTCGAGGTCTGCCACGGCCCGTACCTCGTGGACTCGAACCTGTTCCTGTCACCGTGGGCGGTCAAGGACATGTCCAGCGGCGGCGCCTACGTGCACAACTACATCGCCGGTCGCATCGCGAACTGCACCGAGCACCAGCGGTACACCCCGTACCACCTCCCGCACTCCACGGCCGTCTACGGAGTCTCGAACATCCTCGGTGGAGACAACCGGTTCTACAACAACGTCTTCGTCGGCGACGGCGCGCGCGCCGAGCACACCGAACCGCAGTCGGAATCGACGCTCGCGAGCTTCTGGTCCGGCGCGATCGACATGGACGGCGTGCCCGGGCAGGCCACCTTCATGCCCACCCCGGTGGGCACCTCGCAGTACGACGCCTACCCGACGGCGCAGGAGTACCCGAACGAGCACGGCAGCGCGATGGCCGGGCCACGCCTCCCGGTCTGGATCGAGGGCAACCTCTACGCGGAGGGCGCCGAGCCGTTCCGCGCGGAACCCACGGCCATCATCACAGGCGCATCACCCGTGCGAGTCGAGGTGCTCGACACCGCAGCCGGCACCCTTCGCGTCGAGGTGACCCACCCGGGCACCCACGTGGTCGCCCCGGTGACCACCGACCGCCTCGGGACCAGCTACCAAGCCGAGATGGGCTACACCAACCCCGACGGGTCTGACCTGGACCTGAGCGCCGACCTCTGTGGGATCCTCCGAGGTGAGGTTGTGCCCGGGCCTTTCGCCGCATCGGCGCCCGTCACCCGGATACTCGCCGCGCCAGAACCGGCGGGCCGGCGCTACGGCGTGTTTCAGAAGTGATCGGTGGTGTCGTTCGCTGCTTGTCTCCGGTCGAGCTGTGTGTGGGCTTGCGGGTGGTGGGTGTTCGTCGGTGCGGTTCAAGCAGGCTCGACACCAGCATGTGCCGGATCTGGTGCGGCCCGATCTGCCGCACACCCGCAGCCGCCGACAGCTTGTTGAACCTGTCGGTGATATTGTCCGGCCGCAACGGCATGTTCGTCTGATCCGAGAACATGTACGGGCTGCCGCCCACCGGCCGCATCCGGCCGAGCATCGCAGCGGTCTCCCTGTCGAGCATGACCGAACGGATACTGTTCGACGACTTCGGTCGCTTCTCCCGCACTGCGCTGTCCTCACCTTCGACCACCCGCTGCCGGATGATCCGGATCGTGCCGGTCATCGGATCGAACTCGACCCACTTGAGGCCGGCGAGCTCACCGCGACGCAACCCGGTCACGACCAGCAGCCGCCACAACACGTACAGCCGGTCCCGACGCACGTAGGCCAGGAACGTGTTCGCTTCCTCAAGGGTCCACACCGGGCGCAGCCGGTCGGTCAACCGCGGCTTGCCTCCCCGACCACGGCCTGACCTTAGCGGCGACCGCCACTACATCTACCTCAGCGACCCCGGCGCGCCGAGCCCGGCAAGCGCAAGGCGGTCCTCAGGCAGCCCGTCAGAGCTGCATGACGCCGACATCGCCCGGAGCCAACCCGTCTGTAGCATCGGCGCATAGCACGCGGTCAATGGAGCACCATGATCGGAGCCCGCCGGATGGCAACTCGTGGCCGCTGGTATGTGGGCCTGAATCACGGCACCCACGACGCGGCGTGCGCCCTGCTGCTCGACGGAGACATCATCGTCTCCGTCGAGCAGGAACGGCTGTCGCGCAACAAACGAGCCGTCGAAGAGCCGCCGGTCGACGCGTTGAAGCACTGCCTGGACTTCGCCGGGATCACGCTCGCCGACGTCGACGGCGTCGCACTCGGGGCCGATCACGACGACCTGGCCGAATGGCTGGGCCTGGACGAGCACGAGCGCACCCAGCGGCTGCCGTACAACAGTCCTGACTGGGCGTTTCGATTACGTATGAGGTAGCTCGCGTTGGTTCGCCAGGCGTCCTTACGCTCAAGGACGTAGACCAGCAAGCGGCTTGTGGACGGAGTTGCCCCGATTCGGGCACCGGGTTTCTCCGGCAGATCTTGTCTCATTCACAAAGGCGAGGTTTGCCGGACATCGGGTGCGACCCAGCGGCTGCCGTCGATAGTAGAACGGCCGCATGACCACCGGACGGCCCGCGTACCCCTCTGACCTGTCCGACGCCCGCTGGGCACTGATCGCGCCACGGCTGACCGCCTGGCGCCAGGCCCGCACCGACGC
>NZ_JBFAOU010000263.1:0-7872 GCF_040675365.1 Catellatospora sp. NPDC049609
GTACTCGAGTCAGCCTGCCCGGCGTCCTGCGGCACGTTACGGGCGGCCAACCCGATCACGAACACCGCTATCCCAATACAAGTCGGGAAGTACTGCCGCAGCAGGCCGTTGGTGTTCTCGTTCGAGCCGCGCTGCCATGGGCTGCCCGGATCGCAGAAGTAGACCGGGATGTCGGTGGCCACGCTGAAGGCGTGGTGGGCTGCCATTTCGGATCCCTGGTCCCAGGTGAGGGAGCGGACCAGGTGGGCCGGTAGGGCTTGCACTGTCGCCTGGAGGGCGTCGCGCATATGTTCGGCGCTACGGCCGGTGGGCAGGTGGACGAGCATGACGTAGCGGGTGGAGCGTTCGACGAGCGTTCCGATGGCCGAACCGCCGTCTTTGCCGATGATCAGATCGCCTTCCGTAAGACTGTCGGTGGCCCAGGAGGGCCGGGTGTGGCTGAGGTCGCCTTGCGCTCTGGTCGCTTACTGGGAATGTCCGCCCGGCTCTTCGGGGTGCCCTGGCTGCTGATTGAGATCTGCGCTCGGTCGCTCGGTTACGGAAGTGTCAGCGGGGTGTTCCACGGGCCGCTGACAGTATCCGGAGATCGGCGGACGGAGACGCGCATGGCGGGACAACTCGACAGAGCGTGGGTCGGCATTGATGTCGGCAAGACCCATCACTGGGCGTGTGTCGTGGACAGCGACGGCAAGAGGCTGTTGTCGACCAAAATCGGTAACGACGAGGTTGAGATCGTCGCGCTCGTCACCACCGCAGGCAACCTGGCATCGCAGTTGACCTGGGCGGTCGACATCAGTGGCCGGGCACGGCCCGGTCCTCGACCTCGGCCGGTCGTTCGCTGATCATGACCATGGGGTGCGTGAAGCGTGGCTGGCGGCTGGCCGCCTGCCGGTGCGGCTTGCGACGGGCACGGCCGGTGCGCAGCGCCCGGGTGAGTTCACGGCGCAGCTCACCCCGGCCCTGAACGTAGAGGGCCTGGTAGATCGTCTCGTGGACCACGTGCATCTCCGGCCGCGCGGGGAAGTGTCTGCGCAGAGCCTGACAGATCTGTTCCGGGCTCCACCGTTTGTCCAGGTGATCCTGGATGAAGTCCCGCAGGGCGGCATTCTGTCCGATCTTGCCGGGCTTGGGACGTGGCCGGCGGGCGTCTGCTCGGGCCTGAGCGGCATACGGCCGGTACTGGCCGTTGCCCGGATGCCGATTGCGGTGGATCTCCCGGCTGATGGTGGACGGGCTGCGGCCGAGCTCTGCGGCTATCGCCCGGACCGAGGCCTTGTCCCGCAGCCGGTCGGCGATGTGAAGACGATCAGCCTCCTGCAGAGACCTCGACGACGCTCCGGGCGCCCGCTCTGCCTGAGCGGGCGCCCGGAGCCTGTTGGGGTCCATCCGGCCGTTGCGCCACTCGCGTCCGGTCCGTTCATGAACGCCGACTCGTCGGGACGCCTCCCTGTTGCCATAGCCCTGCTGCACGAGCCGGAAGTATTCCTCCCGTTCAGCACGCAGCTTCTTCGGTCCCTGCGCCGTACGGTCAGCGCGGATCTTGAAGTCCATCGCACCCCCATGAACTGGGGTGTTGCGACAACCACTAGAACTCAAGCCTTGTCAGACGGGGCTTCTGGCATTCTGGGGATGGCTGGGATGCGGTCGGGCGTGTGCTCAATGTGTGCTCGGATGCGCCGTGACCTGTTGATATACGCCGTCAGTTGCCGTCATCTCTCGGCTTTTGATCTTGCTGCGAGCGTCGGTCGGGGATCGGACGGGTGTCGTTTCCGTAACGCCCTTCGAAGAGTGCACAGAGTGGTTCAAGTGGATTTCAGGACGACCGCCACCCGAGCCGATTCGGCATGCAATGCGCAGTTGGCCGGCCGCTACCCGTTCCGGTAAGCCGCCCAGGTACAGGCGGCCTCAGCGACTTCGACCTTCCACTGTTGGGGGTCGGCGGTGGCGATCTCAGCCCACAGACTTCGGGCGGCGGTGACGAAGGTCGTCACCGCTTGCTCGGAGGCAGCGGCGAAGGCGGGGGAGTCCTGGCACCACAGCTCGGCATCCTTAGGCGTGTGGCCTGCGTGGATGATTTGTAGTCCCATGCAGGCGGTGTCGAACCAGGGTGCGGCGAGGGTTGGCCACGCCCAGTCGATGAACTTCGCGGTGCCGTCGATCAGGATGTTGTGGCGATGCAGATCCGTGTGCGCGACAGTCGTCCCAGCGAGCAGGTGCGCGTGGTCGCCTGCGTAGTCGCGCCAGCGATCTTCGGCGGTGCGCAGCATGAGCCCGTCGGGCGCAGGAATGGCGGCGAGGGCCTGCAGGCTCGCGGTGATCTTCGACAGGTCCGGTGAGCCGGGGCTCAAGTCGGCGTGTTGAGCGTCGAGGTACCGGAAGCCGAGCACGTCCCAGCCGTCGGCGGCTACGTGGAAGACGAGTGGTGCCGACACGTGCCGGACGTGGGGGTTGATCGCTGCCTCGTTGCTCTGGGTCCAGACGGCCCGCTTGTGGTCGGCGGGGACGCCCTTGAGGAAGTAGCGGTCGTGAGCCGTGTGCATGACCATGCCGAGCAGGCAGTTGTGCCCGGTGCCGACCTGCTCGGCGCGGACGAAGACTCCCGCCTCGGCCTCGATCAGGCGCCGTAGGCTGGCGGGAAGGTCTTGCCATGACACGCGCCGGTTCATGGTCTCCTCCTTCTCTGGGCCGCCTGTTGGCGGCGAGGTTACCGGGCTGGTGGAGGGTGGTCCCAGCGCCCACGCCGGGACCACCCTCGTCGGTCGTCAGTACGGGTTGTCGTCGCTGGAGTTGCAGTTGCACTTGTTCGCGGCCAGGACGGTCTGCTCGACGTTGACGAACTCGATCTCCGTCACCTCAGGCCGCGGCTGCGGACGCTGGGACAGCGCGACCATGACCGGTGCCGGCCGGGTCGCTGTGGCTGTCGGTGCCATTGACAATCACCTCCCCACTTTCTCGGTGCTGGCAGTAGCGCTCCATCGGCGACTTCGCCTGCCGGTACAGCCGGACCAGCGGCATGCACGTGTTGCAGGTGCCCTGCACGCCGCAGCCGCTGCACCCGCCGGTCCTGGCGAGCAGGCTGTCAGCGATGCCGCCGAGTCGGCGCAGGCCCTCCACGCCTTCGGCGAGGAGGTCGATGTGGGGGTCCCGGCCGACCTTGCAGATCGAGGCCATGCCGTGCGGGTCCACGTGGAAGAACGTGTGCCCGGCGTTGCAGCCGGTGAACGGCTTGCGTGCCTTGAGCAGCGGCATCGACTGCGCGGGCAGGCTCCGTGCGCTGCCCATGATCGTCGGAGACATGTTCGAGAACACGTGGTAGGGCAGCCCGAACCCTTCGGCGAGCGCGATCATGCCGTCGACCTCGGTGTCGTTGGTCTTGGTGACCACGAGGTTGAGGTTCATGGTCAGCCCGGCCTCGCTGGCGGCGGCCAGGCCTCGGTGGAACTTGTCGAAGGCGCCGCGGCGGCGTACGAGCGCGTCGTAGCTGTCGGCTGTGGCACCGTAGACGCTGATGGTGATGTGGTACGCCGGGCGGGTGCGCAGCAGGTCGAGGATCTCCGGCTTCCACAGGCGGGACGCGTTGGTCGAGATCGAGATCATCATGCCGAGGTCCCACGCGTACGTGTAGGTGTCGGTGAACAGCTTGTCGATCAGCGGCTCGCCGCCGGTCAACTGCAGCCACACCACCCCTGCGTCACGGAGGATGTGCAGGAGCTGGACCCGCTGCTCCCAGGCCAGGCCCTCGAAGCGCTTGATGTCGAGGTAGCAGTGCTCGCAGTCGTAGTTGCAGCCGAGGTTGAGCTCCCACGACGCCCGCCCGTAGCCGTAGCTGCTGGGCTGGCGCACGGTCACGACCTGGTTGACGGGCTCCTCGTGCAGGCGTAGCCCCCAGCCGTTCATGGTGGCGTTGCCCAGCCAGTCCGGTATTGGGCCGTGACGCGCGGACAGGTCGCGAAGCTGCTCGTAATGCCCGGCGGGAATGCGCATGCCCTGCTCGCTGCCGGGTTTGAGGATGAGATGGCCGTCGTCGAGGAACGGAGTGGCGATGAGCTGGTGCACGTCGATCACCTCCTGAGGGAGTGGGGTGGTGGGCGGCTGCCTGGCCGGCGACCGCCCGGAGTTCCGGCCCTTGGGTGCGCCGAACAGCCGGACTGGCGCGAGTTCATCAGCGCAGTCGTGGTGGTCCCCTGAGCATGCAGCCATCACTCCTCGGTCCGCTGGTTGCCTGTGAATGACGCCATCGCTCGCCGGCGCCAGGGCTACGAACCGGCCCTATGCGTCCGGTCTCCGCTCGACGCGCCGAAGGCGTAGAACGCTGATCTCACGCCCGCACTGAAGTCCCCACCAGCGCCGATCAGCTCCATGGGCCGTCGGCGAGGAAGTTGGCGATCATGACCGAACAGTGCGGCATGCGCCGTAGCACGCTGAGCGCAGGGCTCTAACTCCCTGCAGGACAGACACCGCCCGCCGACATCGGAGCGCAGATGTTCGGCGATGACACGGTGGGCGGCGTCAACGCCGAGGAGTGCGGCGGCTGGCACCATGGCTCGGATCGGTTTCACAGCAGGCTCTCCCCGGCGGTCGGGGCGGCGGACCAACTTTGAACGATCTGCTGGATCGCCGTGCGGCCTTCGTTGTTGAGCTGCAAGGTAAGGCCTCGGGCGGGGCGTACCTGGTTCATCAGCCGTTCGCTCATCATCAGGTGCAGAGTCGCGGTCACCGCCTCCACCGACACGTCCGGTAGCGATCCGGCAAGGTCGCGGATGGTCCAAGCCAGGCCGGGCTCAGCGAGCAGGACCTTGTAGATCTGCAGGCGGGGAACGCTGCGCACCGCCAGCACCTTGGCGTGTAGTGGCTTCATGAGAGGTCGCCGTCTTGCACTGCCCGAGCCCACTGAGCTTGAGAGCACGGAAACCGGGCGAACGTACAGGTGAACTCGTAACAGCCCTGGCACAGGCCGCCTTCGTCGGGCGTGTGCACCAGCAGGATCGAGCGCGCATCCATCTCGATGCCACCGTCCGGCTTGTCAGCTGTGATGATCATGACCATGGTCCTGTTCTGGCGTCCAGAGCCAGGACCTCTGTGGCGCTCCACCCGGCGTCGATGAGCGCATCGAAGGCCCAGCTGTAGGTCGTGCACGGGAACATTTCGTGGCAGTTGAGGCAACGATCACCCTCTGGCCACGAGATCGGGCAATGCACCCGCGCCAAATGCTGCACTTGGGGCAGGCACGCTCTGGTCGGCTTGATCGCGCTCGCTGCGGCGTTCACCGCTGAACCCTCCCGTCGTCACGCGATGCGCCCGGCCGGACGGAGGCGGTGTCACGTCCGGCCGGGGCCTTCTCCCGTAGCGGTACACCGCGGTGCGTGGCGGTGCCCGGCGGCGGGATCGACGGGAATGCCCGTCGATCAGTAGCGTGGCGGCTGCGGCTTGTAACCATGAAGCGGACAGGCGTCAGCCGTTGTCGGCCGACAACGGCAAACAGTCAGTGCCGAGGGTGGGCCGGACCCGTTAGGGTCGTTCCATGCAGGTGGGCGGCCGTCGGGCCAGCGAGTGGACGATTCACGGCGAGCGGGTGGTCGACGACACCCGGCGTGCGGCGCTGAGCATCGCCGACGTCGAGCTGCCCAACGGCGTCCGCTTCGAGCAGTACGTGCTCCGCGTGCCGACAGCGGCAATGGTGATCGTGGTCGATGACGCCGAGCGCGTGCTGATGATGTGGCGCCACCGCTTCATCCTCGACCGCTGGGTGTGGGAGCTGCCCGGCGGCTACATCGATCCTGACGAGGACCCGGCCGTGTGCGCCGCACGCGAGGTCGAGGAGGAGACCGGCTGGCGGCCACGAACTCTGGAGCCGCTGGTGACCTTTCAGCCAATGGTGGGCACCATTGACCAGGCGAATCTCGTCTACCTGGGGCGCGGGGCCGACCACATCGGTACCGCACCCGACGTCAACGAGGCCGAACGAGTCGAGTGGATACCCCTCGACGACATCGAGCGTCGGATGCGCCTCGGCGAGATCGTCGGCGCGGGCTCCGTCGCAGGCCTGCTCGCCGTTCTTCTACTGAGAGCGCAGGGCAAGCTCTAGATGGCAGTTAGCACAGGGCGAGCCCGTTCGGTGAACTCCCGCACGGCGGGCAGACCGACGTGCTTGGCAAGCCGGTCCGACAACTCGCCCAGGTAGTCGCGAGCACGCATCGAATCCAGCCCTTCGGCCGCGTCGACCGCCTGCATGCCTACCGCGCTAGCCTGATCGAGTTCGCCTGCCTGGGCGTGTGCGGTCGCTAGCAACGCCAGGTTGAACTGCTTGCCACGCGCGTAATGCCGGCCGTCCATGTCGAGGGAGCGCTCGGCGAAACGCCGCGCGAGGTCACCCCGGCCCAGGGCGGCGAAGCAGTGGCCGAACTTGGCCGCTAGATACGACTCGTCGAAGTACCCGATCCACTGCGGGGCGCTGGTGCGATCGGCCTTGTCGAACGCGCGCTCAGCCCGGTCCAGAGCCTTGGCGCAGGCCGCCTCGTCCCCACCCGAGGCATGACCCTGCGCTTCCAGAACCGCGGACTCGGCCTCGATCGCCTTGATCCCCGCCTCCGCGGCCACCCGGCCCGCCGCACGGGCAAGATCGACCGCATGTGCCGAAGCTTTCAGATAGGCGGCTTGATGGCTCATCGCCGCTAGGATCTCGGCACCCAGGGCGCGGTCACCGGCACCATATGCCAGCCGCAGCGCCTGGATCATGTACCGCTGAGCCAGCCCGTTCATGCCGATGTCGTACGACGCCCACCCGGCCAGCTGCGTCGCCTCAGCCGCAGCCGACAGCAACGCCCGGCCCGTGTTCGCGTCGTATCTGCCTTGCAGCATCGCGGCCACCTCTCCTTGGAGGAACCGCACGATGCTCTCCCGCACATGGCCACCACCGAACTGGTTGTCGAGCGTGCGGTACGTCGCAGTGATCCGCTTGACCGTCTCGACGTCGGGTTCACCGATCAGACGATCGCCGTCGCCGGACGGGCGTTCGTCCATCGGCGAAACAAGCCACCGCATCGCAGGCGCCATGAACGCCGTGGCGCTGAACCCGACGGCCCGGAGCATCTTCCGCCGCTGCACATCTTCCTGCCAAAGGTCTACGGCGAGGGCGACACCCTGTCGCCAATCCGGCGCAAACTCTAGCCCGAGACCACTGGGGGCGTCGTGGTCGCGAGCATCTTTGTGTCCGCTGTTGTCGGCTGACATCTCCCGCACCATGGCTGACAATTCGCCATTGCAGGCGAGTGCGCCGTCCAGTAATAACGCGACCGATACGCTCGGCTGCTTCTTGCCGGCTTCCAGGTCCCACAAGAACCCGTGGGAGCAGTGCACCTGCTGGCCAAGACGCCGCAGAGAGACTCCTCGCTGCTCCCGCAACTCCTTGAGTCGCGAAGGAAAGGCTGGGTCGACAAGAACAGATCGTCGCGGCATGACCCTCTCCCTGGCGACGAAGCTGATTTCGTGGGTGGTGCGGGGGTTCACGCCGGGGATTTCCTAAAAGGCTTGACGCAAACCGACTGCATTGACAACCGTACCTAATGATCGGCCGTCAGTCACGAACGAAGCCGACTTTGCGCACAGCGAACGGGCGCCGTGAATTTGGAGCTCAGGAACAGTTAGCCGATAGGGTTTGACTGATGGAACGGATGGTCGTGCTGAGGCTCGGCTCGTTCGTAACGTACATGGCAACGGGGTGAGGGACGCCGTGGACGAAATCGAGCTGGTCGCGTTGACCACCTTCGGCGTCGATGAGGCACTGAGGTCATTTCATCCTGATAGATGTGGATGTCTCAGGTTGATCAACTGGGCGTGGGGATGCGGGCCGTGAAGTGAAGCTCCCGATAGGAC
>NZ_JBFAOU010000264.1:0-7745 GCF_040675365.1 Catellatospora sp. NPDC049609
CTACACCTGCCAACACTGCGGCCTGTGCCTGGACCGCGACCTGAACGCCGCGATCAACCTGCGGCAGTACGTCGCCCGGAGTGGCCGGGAGACGCTAAACGGCCGTGGAGCCGACCATAAGACCACCCTTGTGGTGGCAGGTGGCTGTGAAACGACCACCCCGCACCACCCTGGTGGGTTAGACGGGGACCGTCGGCCGGCAACGGCCGACTGCAACACGAGTACTCACTAGAGAACACTCAATTGCAACGGGACAGGTCCAGGTGACCGGTGACGCCGATCCGGGGCACGTCACACCGCCCGCAGCGCTTCGCCCAGCCGGTCGAGGGCGGCCGCGAAGTCGGGCAGCGGCAGGTGGCCGAAGCCGAGCCGGAACACCCGGTCGCTCTCGCCGAACCACGATCCGCGCGCGACCCGGGTCTCCCGCTCGGCGAGCGCGTCGTGGAACCGGCGCACCGCGTCGTCGTCGTAGCGGTCCGGGCGCAGCCGCAGGCAGCACAGCGCGCCGCCGTCCGGGCGCACGTATTCGACGGCGTCGCGGTGCTCGCCGGCCCAGGCGCCGAGCGTGGTCAGCGCGGCGGCCAGCGCGGCGCGGCGGGGGCCGAGGATCGACTCCTGCCGCCGCAGGACCTCGGCCGCCAGCAGCTCGTCCACGCCCGACCCGGAGATCAGCGTGTTGAACTTCGCCCGGCGCAGCGCCTCGTACAGGTCGGGGTCGGTCGCGGTCAGCCACCCGACCCGCAGGCCCGGCACGCCGTGTGACTTCGACAGCGAGGAGCAGGTGACGACCCGCGGCGACAGGGCCGCGGCCGAGCGCGGCCACGGTGCGTCGCCGTAGACGGTCTGCCGGTACGTCTCGTCGAGCAGCAGGACCGCCTGCGGTGCCGCGTCGGCCATCCGGTCGAGCAGCACGCGCACCTCGTGCCCGGTGAACCCGACGCCGGACGGGTTCTGCGGCGAGGCCAGCGAGACGAGCCGGACGGCCGGGGTGAGCACGGCCGCGACGGCGTCGACGTCGAGCCGGTATCCGTCGTCGAAGCTCAGCGGGACGGCCGTCACCCGGCAGTCGAGCGCGTCCAGGACGGCCCGCGCCGGCGGGAAGCAGGGCGACGCCACGACCGCCTCGTCACCGGCCCGGCACACGCTCAGCGCGAGCAGGAACATGGCCGCGATGCCGCCGGGCGTGACCAGCACGTGATCGGCTTCGACGCCGGTGTCCGCGGCGATGAGCGCGCGCAGCAGCGGATCGCCCTGGCTGGTGCCGTAGCCGATCTCGATCGTGTCGAGCCGGGCCAGCACGTCCGGCGTCATGAGCTCGCCGAGCCGCAGCGGCGGGCAGGTGCTCTCGGCGAGGTCGTACCGGACCGGCCGGTCCACCAGGTCCGACATGGACGCGGGCGGGAACCGGCCGGGCCGGTCGGCGTCGGCGAACACGCCGGGGCGAGGGTTCGCGGAGAAGGTCATCACCTGATCCTGCCCGCCCCGGTGCGCGGCGCACAGCGCCACCTCGCGACAGGTGGCCTGTTTTCGCCGCCTGCTCCGGCCGGTGCTGTGCAGTCGGCCACGCAGGCGCCGTCGAGCCGTCCGGCGGTGCGCGGTCAGGCCGGCTTCGCCGGGCGGCGGGAGATGGCGACGCCGACCAGGCACAGCGCGCCGCCCGCCAGCGCCAGCACCGGCGGCACCTCGCCGAGCAGCGCCCACGCCAGCACGATCGCCACGGCGGGCACCAGGTACGTCGTCGCGCCGAGCCGGCCCGCGCTGGTGCGCGCCAGCGCGTACGCCCAGGTGGTGAAGCCGATCGCGGTGGGGAACACGCCGAGGTAGACCAGCCACCACACGGAGGCGGGCTGTGCCGCGGCGAGCTCGCGCACCAGCGTGGGCGCGTACGGCAGGCACACCACGGCGCCGATGACGCAGGCCAGCCAGGTGACCCGCAGCCCGGACAGGTCCGCCAGCAGCGGCTTCTGCGCGACCACGCCGACGGCGTAGGACACCGCGGCCACCAGGCACAGCACCGCGCCCCAGGTGCTCACCGTACTGGTGGTCGAGGTCGCCGTGCCGATGAGCACCACGCCCGCGAACGCGATCGCGCTGCCCGCGATCAGCGGCCGGGGGAAGCCCTCGCCCAGCAGCAGCCCGGCGAGGATCGCGATGAGCAGCGGGCCGACGTTGACGAGCATCGCGGCGGTGCCCGCGTCGATGAGCCGCTCGGCCTGGTTGAGCGCGACGTTGTACACGCCGAACCAGACGACGCCGACGATCAGCAGGCGCGGCCAGTGCCGGCGGCCCGGCCAGGGGCGCGGCACGGCGGCACGGCGGTCGTCGGCCACCATCATCGCGCCGAGCACCACCGCCGCCACGATGAGCCGCCCCAGGGACAGCGCGCCGGCGGACAGCTCGCGGCCGACGTACCGGATCGCCACGAAAGCCGACGCCCACAACAGCACCGTCACCAGCGCCGCGACCAGCGCCAGGGTGCCGGTCCGCGACTCCACCTTGATCGTCATGCCCCGACCGTACGCGAGCCGCCCCGCCGGTAACCAGGTTGAGCTTGACCCAGGACCGGTCGTCGCGGGTGACGACCTGGCATTCGCAGTACATGCGCACGGTGTCCAGCGAGGGGATCTAGTCGGCGAATCTGCAGACCGAGCCGGGACGACGGAGTAGCCGACGGTGTCCGTGTGTACGTAGTGGTCCAGCCCGAGCCGGATCCAGTTGTTCAGGCCGGCTGGCGGGTCGATCGGCGGCAGCGGGATCATTGACAGTTTGTCGATCCGCAGCAGATCGACCCGGCGGGCGTGGAGCGAGCCGACGGTTCGGGTGCTGGTCCTGACCAGCCAGTCGGTGGGCTCGTCGTTGAAGTCGGGCGGTCAGGTGAACAGGCGGCCGAGCATCAACGAGGTCTCCAGGAACCCATTGGTCCGCTCGACCATGCCCTTGAACTCCGAACCACGGCTTGGTGTCAGCCGGATCTGAGTGGCCAGGGTGCCGGCGAACGAGGCCTTCGGCGCTGAGACCCGGCCAGTCCCGCCGATCTCGGACTCCCGGTCCAGGCCATGGCCTTGGGCAGCCGCCCGACCTGCGTGATCCGTTGGCACATCCCCCACTGGGTATGCCTACCTGCCGCGACGGGATCATCGCCGCGGTCACGAACCGGGGAACGTGAGCGTCATGATCAGCACCGGCAGGATCGTGCGCGACTGGCTCCGCGCGACCGGGATCGTCGTGTGTGAACAACAGGTGGCACTGGTGACCTCGCCGGGCTCGTAGACCGTCCGGTCGACCAGGTCGATGCCTACGTACAGCGGCCGCGGGTGACTGCCAGCCGTTTGCGCAGCGGCGCCGTGGAGTGGGGCCATCTGATCCGCTCGGCGATCACTGGCAGGGCACCCGCGGCCACTCGGCCCTCAACGCCTTGATCTTGGACACGTGCGGGTCGACGATCAAACTCCGCCGAAACTTCTTCGCATCTGGTCAACTCTAGGAAGCGACGACGGATGGCTCATGCCGGGTCGTAGACAGAGTCGTGCGTAAGGGTCGTTGCACGACTCCGGCCGGGACAACCCAGCGTTCACCGCCGGGTGTGCACCGGCATGTTCGCGGGGCGGATCTGTGGAACCCGGTGCGTGCGGTGCCCGTAGTGCGGGTAGGCGGCGTCCGCCGTCTGTGCTGTCTTACTTGTATCGTGAGGCGTGTATGTACAGTTTGTTACGCTATCGCGGCTCTCGGGCCGTCGGTTACGGCCGTGGATCGGGTGTGAGCGATAGAACGGCCCGTGGCTGGTGGCGAATGCTGGCCGACGGTGCCGGCAGTGGGCCGGGTCGTGGGGTTGCCGGGCTTGCCGTGGCGTTGGTCGCTGGGGTTGGTTTGGCGGTGTTGCCGGGGTCGCCGGCGGCTGCTGATGGGGAGCGGTCAGAGAACGCGGGGGCGTTGTTGCAGGGTGCGGGGGCGGGCGGGGGGTCTGCTGCGCCGACGGGTGGTAGTAGGGATGGTTCGTTTGAGCAGTCGTTCAGGTTTGAGGTGCCGGCGGGGCGTGGGGGGCGGGCGCCGCAGGTAGGTTTGTCGTATTCGTCGGGTGGGTCGACCCATGGCGGGGTGGCGGCTGGGTGGTCGTTGGCTGCTGGTGGGGCGATCAAGGTTGATGTGTCGGCTGGGACTGTGCGTCCGGAGTGGCCGGATGGGGGGTCTGCGGCGGCGCCGCGTAATTTTGTTGATCCTCAGGGTCGTCCGTTGGTGAAGGATGTGTCGTTGCCGGTGGTCACGGCTGGGGCGGTGGGGTACCGCGCGGTCGGTGACAACATGTCGACCCGGTTCGAGTATCTGGGTGGGACGTCGCTGGCGTGGTGGTGGTTGGCGAAGCACTCTGATGGCACGAGGTCTTACTTCGGGGAGAAGGACAAGCATCCGTATTCGTTTGCGCCGTTGGTGCGGGTGAGTGAGCCGAGCGGGTTTGATGATCCGGCGGAGCTGAAGTACTCGTATGCGACGGTGGGGCGGACGACGGCGGCGCCTTCTGGCGCGCAGCCGCGGGAGTTTGTGCTGACGTCGATCGAGTATGAGACGCATTCGTCGGAGCAGTCGTATGCCCGGGTGGAGTTCACTTGGGCTGATCCGGCGTTTTGTGGTGCTGCTGCCAAGCAGCCGGCGATCGGGTCGCGGCTGGATTACCGGGCGGGGTATGCCCGGCTGTCGGGTACGCGGAAGTTGACCGCGGTCAAGACCTACACGAAGAAGACGTCCGGTGCTGGGTTTGACCTGCGTAGCAGGTATGACCTCGGCTACAACGCCGATACGGAGAGTTGTACTGGTTCGGTGGCGGAGGAGCGTGGTGCGCCGTACCGGGAGTTGGCCAGTGTGCAGCGGACGGTGTACCGGCCGGTTGTGGCGGGTCAGGACGGTCCTGCGGAGCAGGTGTTGCCGCCGACGAGGTTCACGTATGGCAAGTCGGTTTCTTATGCCAAGGAAGCCCATTACGGGCCGGCGGTGGGGTTGACGAATCTGCGGCTGCCTGAGTCGGTCGAGACCAACCAGCGTGCTCAGCGCGTCGGGAGTGTGGTTAACAATCTTGATCCGGATGGTTGGACGTGGACGCCGCATACGCCTTACACGGCGTGCGAGTCGTCGTTCTGTCCGGTGCCGGTGTGGGCTGATGCTCAGGCCGATGGCCAGAGTCCGACGTCGTATGTGATGCCGTCGGACGGAGGGTCGTGGCTGCTTGCCACGGGCCAGTCGTCGGGCGAGAGCGTCGGAGTGATGTATGTCGATGTCAACGGTGACCGCAAGCCGGACATGCTCAAGCGGCGTGGTGGGCTGCCGAAGCTGGCGGCGCAGACGCCGCAGACCGGTGGCTGCATGGTTGACGTGTTTCTGAATACTGCCAGCGGGTTCTTCCAGAACACGGCGTTTCCGTCGTTCAGCCTGCGGAGCAAGATGGGCGACATCCCGGTCGGGTCTGGTGTTCCGGAGGACGGGGCCGGTGAGCTGCTGTGTTCGCTGAACCGGTCGTTCAGCAACGACGATTCAGGCGGCTGGCGGGGTGACCCGAACACTGCCTGTGTGGACGGCCCGTCGTGGGGCACGACTGCGGCGTGGGGGTCGATGCAGCAGGCCAAGCACGCTTTCCTGGACTGGGACAAGGACGGTCTGGCGGATCTGGTGACGCAGACGGTCGCCTCGGTGGACTGCCCGTATGTCAGTACCCGGGGGATCCCGGCGCCGACGTTCCACGACGACGTGGAGGATGAGAAGCCTGGCGTAGCGGTTGATCCGCATTGGGCGCCGGAGTATCTCGATGAGGCTCTGCACCCTCAGGCGTTGGAGGAGCGGCGGGCGATCACCAAACGGCAGAAGTATTTCTACGTCTACCGCAATACCGGTAGCGGGTTCTCCGCCACGGCGACCCAGGTGCGTGCTTCGTCGGCGACTGCGCCGACGTATGAGTACCCGAGTGGGCTTGAGTGGCATTACGAGAACATCGCGCGGCTGCCGCAGGACAGCGTGATGGCGTCGTATTCCGGTTCGGAAGGCTGGACGCGTAACGACTCGGTGTTGAGTGACGTCAACGGTGACGGCTTTCTGGATCTTGCATTTCCGGCGAGTGTGAACGTCGGTCCGGCTCCCCAGACGCCGGGCACGTGGCCGGAGGTCGATCTGCCGCGGAGTCATAACCTGGTGACGTCAGAGCGCCGTATCGCGAAGTTCGAAGATCCCGATCCGGATCCGCAGTGGCCTGGTGAGTACACCAACGTCATGGCTGCGGGCGCCGTGGATCTCAACGGTGACGGGCTGCCTGACCGGGTGGAGGCCGTCGGGCAGCAGACCGGCGGGAACGGGCCGATCGACTACTCCGGCACGAAGGTGAACTTCAACACCGGGCTCGGGTTCGGCACCGCGGATGATGACGGTGAGGTGATGTTCAGCGAGAACGCCGACGACACCAATTTCCTGGACTCCTACCGGGTGGACCGGTTGTCGGAGAAGAACTGGCAGAAGTATTCGGCGGTCGGGGAGCGGTGGGGCAAGTCGCGCCTGCGTGACATGGACCGTGACGGGCTTCCGGATGTGCTGTTCTACGACCGGGGTGCCAACCGGGCTCAGCTGTACGCCGGTGGCGGCCGTCAGTGGGTGTCATCTCACCCGGCTGACCCATCGATCGTCCAGTATTTCGCGGGGCGAATCAGCGGTAAGGGCAGCGAGTACGGCGGCACGGTCAACGAGTTCGACGACCGGGCCGACTACCGGTACTCGGTCACGCACGACGCGATCGACATCAACGGTGATGGCCTGGAGGACCTGGTCCAGGACGCCGACGGAGACGGCAGCGACGTGACCGTCCGTTATGCCAAGCCGGTGGTGGGTAGTGGTGACACTTTCGCCCCGGCGCGGCTGCTGCGTACCGTCTCCAACGGCACGGGCGGTAAGACCACTGTGTCTTACACCCGTGACGTGGCAGCGGGTAAGTGGCTGGCGACTACCGTCACCGCTGACCCGGGTCACGGCCAGCCGGCGATCATCAGTGAGCACAGCTACATCCGGCCGGTGTTCGTGGCCGACCTGTACGGTCGTAAGGCGTTCTCCGGTTACGAGGAGACCCACACGATCCGCAACGCCTCGACCCCCGGTGTGGCCGACAACGTGACGCACGTCACGATGTACAGCTACCAGGTTCAGCCGGGTGGTGTGCCGATCCTGTCGGCCACGGTTATGGGTCATCACGTGGACGCGGCCGGTATCGGCAACACCCAGCCGGGTGTGATGTCGATCGTGGAGCCGAGTTACCACGTTCGTAACCTTCCGGGCGGGTTGGAGATCCCGGGGGCGCGTGCGGATTATCCGATGCGTACGGTGCTGCCGTCGATGACGATCAGCAGGACGTGTACGGGCACGGGTGGGCAGATGTTCGACGCCTGTCATGACAGCCCGCCGTCGGTGACCTCCGAGACGACGTGGGTGGCCAAGTCGGTCGGTGGCGAGTATGTGATGGAGCTGCCGTCGGTCAGTGAGACCCGGTTCGTCAATGGTGAGGGCAAGGACGAGGTCCGTCGTAGCACGTCGACGTTCAATGTGTACTGGAACGGGGGCGGGTTCCGTGTCGCGGCGGACAAGACCGTCGACGCGGCGGTCGTGGACGGCACGTACAAGGCTCTGGGTGAGGTCCGTTACACCTATGACACGGTGGACTTCTCCCGGGTGCAGACGGTCACCGTCGATGATGCCGCGGCCGGTGTGCCGGACAAGACCAGCCG
>NZ_JBFAOU010000265.1:0-7534 GCF_040675365.1 Catellatospora sp. NPDC049609
CGAAGCGGGCCTGTCGGTCTCGCTGCTACCCGAGCTCGACAACCCAGAAGTTGTCACGTCGCACCGGACTCAGGCTCGGCTGGGCTCGCGCTTGGGGAAGACCGTGTACCAGACCGGCCAGCCGACCAGCCAGATCCCGAGCACCACGGTCAGGCGCTGGATCCAGCCCGCCAGCTCCGCGGTGCGGGCCGCGTCGCCCACGTAGAGGATCGCCGCGCCGAGCAGCGCCACCGCGATCAGCCACGCCACGAACGCCTTGCCCCACTCGCGCCACTCGTGCCGGGTGCGGGCCGCGCCGTACTTGGGCGGCCGGACCGGGGCGGGCCCGCCCGCGAACCGGTGCGCGAAGCGCACGTCGGCCCAGCGCACCATCGAGTGCCCGAACGCCACCGAGAAGCCCAGGTACGCCGCGGCCAGCCCGTGCGCGAAGGTGGCGGTGGCGCCCCGGTGCAGGTCGATCGCGGTGGCCGCGAGCAGCACCAGGTCGACCACGGGCACGCCGACCAGCAGCACCGTCGAGACGGCCGGCCAGCGCAGCAGGTAGCGGGCGGCCAGCCCGGCGCCGAGGATGACCCAGAACCCGATCTCGCACGCGGCGATGACGAACAGCAACATGTACCGATCGTGTCCGGCCGCCGGTCCCCGCGCCTCGGAGCACGGCATGAACCCGGCGTACACCGAAGGATGTAGCCCGTCTCCGCCCCCGGCCGGTCGCCGCGACCCGGGGCGGTGTGTTGTGATCAAGCGGTGACCGTGCGCTGGCCCTCGTGGCGGACCGACCTGGCGATCAGCCTGGTCTCGTTCGTCGGCGGCCTGCTGCTGTACGCGGCCGGCGGCTGGCGCATGTTCCTGGGCGACGGGCCCTGGTCGGGCGCGCCGCAGTGGCTGCTGCTGGTCCCGATGACCGTGATGGCGGGCTGCTGCCTGCTGCGCCGGCTCGCCCCGGGCACGGCCGAGGGCATCGGCCTCGTCGCGCTGGCCGCCGACACCCTGCTGGGCGGCTCGCTCGGCACCGCGCTGATCTTCACGCAGGTGGTGTACGACGCCTGCGTCTACGGCCGGGCCTGGCTGTGGCGGGCCAACCTGATCGGCTCGGTGGCCGCCTCGGTGCTGGCCGCCGTCGCGGGCGTGCTGGGCAGCGGCGACTGGCGCGGCATCGTGCTGGGCCTGGTCGTCGCGCTGGTCGCGGTGCTGCCCACGGTGACCGGCATCAGCGTGCGGCAGTACCGGGAGCAGGCCCAAGTCCAGCGGTTGCGGGCCGAGGAGACGGCGCGGCTGGCGGCGTGGGAGCAGCGCCAGGCCGTCGCCGACGAGCGCGCCCGGATGGCCCGCGAGCTGCACGACGTGGTCGCCAACCAGCTCAGCGCCATCGCCATCCACTCCACCGCGCTGCTGTCCGCGGCCGACCCCAGCCCGCGGCTGGTGCGCCAGGCCGTCGAGCAGATCCGGGCCAGCAGCGTGTCCGGCCTGGCCGAGATGCGGCAGATGATCGGCCTGCTGCGCGACAGCGGCACCGCCCCCGAGGCCGACCCGGCCGCCCGGCCGGGCCTGGCCGCGCTGCCGCAGCTGGTCGCGCAGGCCGAGGGCGACGGGCTCACCGTCGAGCTGCGCACCGCGGGCACGGACCGGGCACTGCCGGTGAGCGTCGACTTCGCCGCGCACCGGATCGTGCGGGAGAGCCTGACCAACGCCTGGAAGCACGGCACGGGCACGGCCGCGCTGCGGGTCGACGTCGACGCCGACCGCGTGCTGATCGAGGTGGACAACCCGGTGCGGCCGGGTGCTGCCACGTCCGGCAGCGGGCACGGTCTGATCGGGATGCGGGAGCGGGCCGCGCTGCTCGGCGGCACGCTGACCGCCGGGGCCGAGGACGGCCGCTGGCGGCTGCGGGCTCGGCTGCCGGTGCGGCACGCGGCGGAGGCGGCCGGATGAGCATCCGCGTGGTCGTCGCCGACGACCAGCCCGCCGTCCGCTCGGGCATCGTCCTGATCCTGGGTACGCAGCCGGACATCGAGGTGGTCGGCGAGGCCGCCGACGGCGCGCAGGCGATCGAGCTGTGCCGCCGCGAGCGGCCCGACGTGGCGCTGCTCGACGTGCGCATGCCGGTGCTGGACGGGATCGCCGCGACCCGCGAGATCGTGGCCGAGCAGCTGGCGCAGGTGCTCATCCTGACCACGTTCGACCTCGACGAGTACGTCTTCGGCGGGCTGCGCGCCGGTGCGGCGGGCTTCCTGCTCAAGGACATCGAAGCGGCGGCGCTGGCCGAGGCGGTGCGCACGGTTGCGCGCGGCGACGCGATCATCGCCCCGGCGGCGACGCGGCGGCTGCTGGACCGCTTCCTGGCCGCGCCGGAGTGGACCGACCCGGCGGCCGCGCCGGACCTGGACACGCTGACCGGACGGGAGCGGGAGGTGCTCGGCTGCCTGGGCGCGGGACTGTCCAATGCCGACGCCGCGCAGGCGCTGCAGATGGCCGAGGCGACGGTGAAGACGCACGTCAGCCGGATCCTGGCCAAGCTGGGCCTGCGCAGCCGCGTGCAGGCGGCCATCCTCGCCCGCGAGCACGGCCTGCGCCCGCCCGGCTGAGCCCTATGTGCCGACGCGAACCGGCGCCCGGTGCGCGGAACAAAATCGGCGGCCGTGCGTTGGGGGACGGTGTGACCGTTGAACTCCCGGAGCCCGCCAAGCGGCTGCTCGACACCGACACCTTCGCCACGCTGGCCACGGTGAACCCGAACGGGTCGCCGCAGAGCAGCGTCATCTGGGTGACCCGCGACGGCGACGACGTCGTCTTCTCGACCATCCTGGGCCGCCGCAAGACGCTGAACATGCAGCGTGAGCCGCGGGTCTCGCTGACCATGTTCGACCCGGAGAACCCGTACCAGTACGTGGAGATCCGGGGCACGGTCACGATGACCGAGCAGGGCGGCCCGGAGCTGATCCAGCGGCTGTCCCAGCGCTACGACGGCCGCCCGTTCACCGAGAGCAGCCCGGCCAACGTCCGGGTGGTCTGCCGTCTGACCCCGTCGAAGGTGTTCGCACGCTGACGCCGCCAGTGCGCACCGGCGGCCGGGTCACGGCCCGCCGAGGCGGCTGAGCGCCTGCTCGGCCGCGCCGAGACCCAGCTCCTCGAAGATCTCCAGCGCGGCCCGCCACGCCGTCACCGCCTGCCCGCGCGAGCCGGCGGCCAGGTGGCAGTCGCCCAGGTGCAGCAGCACGTCCGCGACGCCCGGCCGGTCCCCGACCTCGGCGAACAGGCGCCGTGCCTGGTCGAGGCCGGCCAGGGCCAGCGCGTGCCGGCCGAGCCGGGAGTAGGCCACGCCCAGGCTGTCCTGGGTGGCCGCCTGCCCCCGGCGGTCGTCGAGGTCGCACTGCAGCCGCAGCGCCCGCTCCCCGTAGTGGACGGCCAGCTCGTGCCGCCCCACGGCGGCGAGCAGGAAGCACATGATGTTCAGCGCGTTGGCCAGACCCGACCGGTGCCCGGCCTGCTCGTAGAGCGCCACGGCGCGCTCGGCGTGGTGCAGCGCCGACTCCGGGCGGCCGCTCTGCTCGTACACATCGGACAGGTCCAGCTCCAGGTGGCCCAGCGCCGCCGTGTCGCCCAGCGCGGTGAAGGCCTCGATCGCCCCCCGCAGCGCCGCGTGCGCCGCGTCGTGGCGCCGCAGCCAGGTCAGCGCGCGCCCGTGGCCACGGCGGCTGTGCGCGGCACCGAGCCGGTCGCCGGTCCGCTCCGCGGCGGCCACCGCCTTCTCCTGCACCTGCGCCCAGTCGCGCCAGCGGCCCGCCCGGTCCTGGTAGGGCGCCAGCACCCAGCCGAGCCGCCACAGGTACGGGTCGGGCGCGACGTCCACCATCGCCAGCAGCGCCGGATACTCGACGTCGAACCACGCGAACGCCTCCCGGTGACCGCCCTGCGGCTCCCCGGCGGGCCCGGGCTCGGCGATGACGCGGTCGCGGTGCGGCGCGATCAGCAGCGCGGCCCGCGCCGCGCTGTCCAGGTAGTGGCCGAACATGCGCTGCGCCGCCGCCGCCCGCCCGTCGTCGCTCTCCGTGGCCTGGACCAGCTCGTACGCATACGCCCGGAGCAGGTCGTGGAAGCGGAAGCGGCCCGGCGACGGCTCCTCCAGCAGGTGGGCGCGGGCCAGGTCGCGCAGGTGCCGGTGGACGGACCCGGCCCCGGCACCGGCCAGGGCCGCGGCCGCCGCCACCGAGATCTCGGGGCCGGGATGCAGCGCCAGCAGCCGGAACAACCGCGCGCGGGCCTCGTCCAGATCCTGGTAGGAGTGCGCGAACACCGACCGCACGTCGCAGGCCCGGTCGTTGACCTCCAGCGCCGACAGCGCGCCCTGCCCCGACCGCAGCTCCGCGGCCAGCGCCGCGAGCGTGAACCACGGATGCGCCGCCGCCCGTGCGGCCACGACGGCCAGGGCGAGCGGAAGCCGCCCGCAGCGCTCGACGATCTCCGCCACGGCCTGCGCGTCGGCGCCGGTGCGGCGGGCGCCGAGCCGGCGCGTCAGGTACGCGCGCGCCTCGTCCGCCGCGAAGACGCCGAGCGGGAGCGGATGGGCACCCTCGACGGCCACCAGGCCGGTCAGCCGGTCCCGGCTGGTCACCAGCACCAGGCAGCCCGGCGTGCCCGGCAGGATCGCCCGCACCTGCTCGGCGTCGCGCGCGTTGTCCAGCAGGATCAGCATCCGCCGCCCCGCCAGCAGGCTGCGATAGCGGGCCACCTGCGCCTGCGGGGTCGGCGGCACCGGCTCACCCGGCCGCAGCGCCTCCAGGAACAGCCGCACCACCTCGCCGGAGGTCATGGCGGGCCGGGCGGGGTCGAAGCCGCGCAGGTCGGCGTAGAGCCGCCCGTCGGGGAACGAGCCGCGTGCCGCGTGCGCCCAGTGCGCGGCCAGCGTGGACTTGCCGACGCCCGCCATGCCGGTGACCGCGCAGAGCAGGGTCGTCTCGCCCGTCCAGGACGCCACCAGCCCGTCCAGCACGGCCAGATCGCCGGCCCGGCCGGAGAACGTCGGCGGCGGGGCGGGCAGCTGCTCGGGGACGTCGCCCGCCCCTCGCTCGCCGTGGGCCCGCGTCGGCGGCGGCACCGGGTCGGGAGCCGGGCCGGCGGTCCGCGCCAGCAGGTCGCGGTAGGCCCGCTCCAGCTCGGGCGCCGGATCGACGCCGAGCTCCTCGCGCAGCCCGCGGCGCAGCGCGCCGAACTCGGCCAGCGCGGCGGCCCGCTGCCCGGTGCCGGCCAGCGCCGCCATCAACCGCAGGCACACGGCCTCGTCCAGGGGGTCCGCCGCGGCCAGCGGGCGCAGCACCGCCAGCACCTCGTCCGGCGGGGCACCGGCGTCGGCGTACTCGACGGCGCAGGCACGGCGGTCCCGGCCGAGTGCGATGACCGCCGGGTGGGTCTGCAGCGCGGGCAGGTCGGCCAGTGGCTGCCCGTGCCACATCGCGGCGGCCTCCCGGTAGCGCCGCACGGCCTGCTCCCGCTCGCCCCCCGCCATCAGCCGGCGCGCGTGGCCCAGGGCGTGCCGGAAGACGGCCAGGTCGAGCTGCGCCACGGCCACGTCCAGCCGGTAGCCCCCACCGGCCGCGACGATCCGCACCGGGTACGGCTCCAGCCGGGCGCGCAGCCGCGAGACGTGCGTGTGCAGCAGCCGCGCGCCGTTCGGCGTACCCCACAGCAGCTCGACGAGCTCGTCGCGGGAGACCGGCACGCCGGGGGAGAGCGCGAGCAGGGCCAGCAGCTCGCGCCGCTTCGGCGAGCCGAGGCCGACCTCGGCCGCACCGGCCGTGACCAGCAGGGGGCCGAGCACCTGGATCCGCACCCCGGCGGCCTCGCCGCCGCGCGCCGTGCGCAGCAGAGTTGCCGTCTCGGGCGGGGACAGGTCGAGTGCCTGCGCCAGGCGCCGCACCGTGTCCGGGCGGGGCCGTGCCACCCGGCCCTGCTCCAGGTCACGCAGCGCGGCCAGGCTGACCGCGGCGCGGGCCGCCAGCATCGACTGGCTCAGCCCGGCGCGGGCGCGGCGCTCGCGCAGCGAGCGGCCCACGGGCGACGGTCCGTCCTGCAACTGCCCTCCATCGTCCGCCCGTACCGTTACCCGTACCGGGCCGGTCCGGCACGGTGCCCCACCAGCGCGTTCGGCCCGGGGCCACCCGTCGGCGGAACGTCGACTATATGACAGCGGCAGCCGGAAGTCTTATGTGATCAATCACTCCGGCCACAAAGGAGTCCACATGAGACAGCGGGACCGGCGGCGCCTGCGCCTGGCCGGCATCGGCCTCGCCGCGGCGGTCGCCACGGCGCTGACCCTCGGGTTCGGCGGCGACCCCCAGATCCGGTACGACGAGGCGCCCGAGTCCGTCGCGCACGGCAAGGAGATGTTCTCCTTCAGCACCGTCGACAGCCTGCTCGCCACCTCGCACCTGGTCGTCTACGGCACGGTGAGCGCGGTCGGCGAGGGCCGGTTCACCGGCGCCGACGAGGACGGCTCGACGACCAGCCAGATCCGCCTGCGCAACGTGACGATCACCGTCGACGACGTGCTGCACAACCCGAAGAACACGCTGATCCCGCCGAGCATCCTGCTGGAGGAGGAGGGCTGGGACTCGCTGGGCCGCGGCTACCTGCTCAACGGGGTGGCGTGGAGCCAGGTCGGCGACACGGGCTACTTCTTCCTGCGGCGCGCCGTGGGCAACGCCAACGCCTACGAGCTGACCAGCTCCGACGGCCGGGTGCTGAGCGTGAACGGCGCGCTGCAGCCGAGCAACACCGAGCACGAGCTGGCCGGCCGGATCACCGCGATCCAGCCCGCCATGTTCCCGGTCACCCTCTACAACGCCAGCCAGGCCTACGCCGCGGGCACCCTCGGCGCGGCCGGGCCCGCCGGCTCCGCACCGGACTCCACGACGGGAGAAGGAGAATGAGGCGCACCGTCCTCGCCGCCGCCACCGCGATCCTGCTGATCGCCGTGGCCGCGACCCCGGCCTCGGCCGGACACGGCGACAAGGCCAACGCGGGCCCGCCGGACAACGCCCAGCAGGACGTCGAGACGAAGTCGCTGACCACCAACGGCGCGGCGGCCGCCGCGCACGGCCGGGCGCAGCTGAACAAGACCGACATCACCATGAGCACGGGCGGCTCCGACCTGCACGTCTACGACGCGTCGTACTCCGGATCGTGGTACGGGCAGACCTCGTGCACGGACCGCAACTGGCTCAACGGCAAGTGCGACCACATGGACATCAAGTTCAACACCCGGCTGATGAACGGGCTGAGCCTGTCCAAGTGGCAGAGCCTGGGCTGCCACGAGTTCGGGCACTCCGGCGGGCTGGGCCACCGCGCGCACAGCAACGACAGCAACGACAACTCGTGCATGCAGGTGGACATCTGGCCGCGGTACTACGACACCCATGACATCGATGCCGTCAACGCGTACGTCTAACGATCTTGTGCGCAATAGTTGAGGTCGCGTGATGGGCCGCTCCGGGGCGTTTCACCAGGTGATGGTGCGGTCGGAGACCAGGGCGGCGAC
>NZ_JBFAOU010000266.1:0-7525 GCF_040675365.1 Catellatospora sp. NPDC049609
CGGCGTCGGGCCCAAATGGGTGATCCTGCGCTACCGGCTGCACGAGGCGATCGAGCGCCCGCGCCGGCACGGTCGGGCTCGGCCTGCTGGCCGAGCACGCCGGTGCACGCAGCGCCCTCGTGCTGGCCGGCACGATCACCGTGCTGGCCTCCGCCGCGGCGGGCGTGGCGATGGCGCGCCGCTCGGGCCTGCCGCTGCGCCGCCGCGAGGTGCGCCTGACCCTGCGCGCGGCGTTCGGGCGCCCGGTGTCCGCCCTGTCCTGACGTCGAGCACACCCCTGGCCGGTTCGATCCGGGCTGGTCAGGGGTATGTAGCAGCGACGACGGCGAGCACCGCCGCGGTATCCACGAGGAGGTGGAGCCGGTGACCACCGGTGACATGTTGCGGGCGGCAGGACGCGAGCGCCCCGCGCGGGCAGGGCGGACGTGGCCCGAGCGGCTGCGGGACAACGCGCTGTCACTGGCCATGCTCGGCGCTTTCCTGACGTTCATCGTGCTGCAGAGCGTGTTCGGGTGGCAGGTCCGCAACGAGGAGCTGGCCGAGTACGGCCAGGCCGCCGACTCCTTCTGGCACTACCTGCGCACCGGCCACTTCGCGGAGGCGGTCTTCGAGAACTGGGAGTCGGAGTTCCTGCAGATGGGTGCGTACGTGCTGCTCACCGCCTATCTGGTGCAGCGCGGATCGGCGGAGTCCAAGAAGCCCGACGACAAGGACCGGCCCGAGGACGACCCGGCCAACGCCGGGCCGGACTCGCCGCGACCGTCCCGGCGGCACGGCTTCGGGCAGCTGCTGTACCGCAACAGCCTGGCGATCGTGCTGCTGCTGTTCTTCGCCATGTCGTTCGTGGGCCACCTGCTCGGCGGCACGGCCGACTACAACGAGCAGCAGGCGCTGCGCGGGCAGCCGCCGGTCGGGATCGTCGAGTTCCTGGGCTCGTCGGACTTCTGGTTCCAGTCGATGCAGAACTGGCAGAGCGAGTTCCTGGCGGTCGGCGCGCTGATCGTGCTCAGCATCTTCCTGCGCCAGCACGGCTCACCCGAGTCCAAGCCGGTGACCGCTCCTCACGGGCAGACGGGGGAGTGAGGCGCGCTCTCCGTGCGGCCGTGCAGGACGGCCACCTCACCCATGCGTGCCATGTCGAGCACCGTGCCGGTCATCCCCCGGGCGCCGTACACGTGCAGCGCCGCGGGCATGGCGCGGCGGGCCAGCTCGGCGAGGTAGTGCACGAGTGCCGAGCCGCCGAAGGTGACGCCGCTGAGGTCGACGTGGACCGTTCCCGCGGGCGGGATGAAGGCCAGCCGACGCCGGGCCAGGTTGACGTCCCTCGGGTCGAGCAGATCCACGTCGCCCTTGATGCGGACCATGGCCACCCGTGCCGTGGGGGCCAACGTCACGGTGATGCTCACGCGACGAGCTGACTTGATCATAGTTCACCTCTACGCGCCAGGCTGCCGGGGACCGGGGCAGAGATAAACATCCGAAACAGGTTCAGCTTACGCCTGTCGGGCGATTTTCGCCGATCATGGCGCAGGGGCGGCCGGTCACCGTCGGGCGGGCACGCCGCTACCGGGGCTGCACGGGCGGCAGGGGGCGCAGCGCGGGCCCCTGCAGCACGGCGCCGTCGACGTCGAAGCGCGAGCCGTGGCAGGGGCACTCCCACGTCCGGTCGGCGTCGTTGAAGCCGACGATGCAGCCCAGGTGGGTGCAGCTGGCCGACACGGTGTGCAGCGTGCCTACCTCGTCGCGGTAGGCGGCGCAGCGCCGCCCGTCGACCGTCACCACGGCGCCCCGGCCCGGCGCCAGCTCGTCGAGGGTGGTGTCGGGCTTGGTGAGGCGCTCGCCGACCAGGCTCTTGGCGACGGTGCCCGCGGCTTTCGCCAGGGTGGACGCCTCCTTGACCGGGTGCAGCCGGTGCGGGTCGTACAGGTCGGCCCACTCGGGCACGTCGCGGTCGGTGATCCGGGCGGTCAGCAGGTCGGCGGCCGCCATCGCGTTGGTCATGCCCCAGCCGCCGAAGCCGGTGGCCACCCAGACGCGGTCGTGTCCGGGGAACCGGCCCACGAACGGGATCCGGTCGGTGGTGGTGTAGTCCTGCGCGGACCACCGGTAGGCGACCCCCGCGATCGGGAAGTGCTCGCCGGTCCAGGCGGTCAGCGCGGCATAACGCTGCGCGATGCCGCCGTCGCCGGGCTGGTAGGTCTCGCCGGTGACGATGAGCAGCCGCCGCCCGTCGTCCAGCGGCGTGGTGCGCACCGAGCGGTCGTCGTCGATGCCGAGGAACATGCCGCCCGGGTCGGCTTCGGCGGGGATCGCGGCGGCGACGACCAGCTCACGCTTGGGCACCAGGCGGGCGAACAGCTCGGGCCGGTCGAAGGCGGGAAAGCCGGTGGTCACCACGATGTCGTACGCGGTGACCGCCCGACCGCCGGCCAGGGTCAGCGTGCCGTCGCCGAGCTCGGTGACCTGGGCCTGTTCGTAGATCCGGCCGCCGAGCCGGACCACGTCCTCGACCAGGGCCAGCAGGAACCGCCGCGGGTGGAGCTGCGCCTGGTCTGCCACGCGCACCGCCCCGGCCACCGGGTACGGCAGGTCGGCGGTGGTGACGAACTCGGCCGGCAGTCCCGCCTCGGCCGCGGCCTGGGCCTCCTCGCGCAGCGAGTCCGCCGCGTCGGCGCCGACCGCGTAGGTGTAGGCGGGGCGCGCCTCCCAGTCGCACTGCGCGCCGACCTCCGTCGCCGCCTCGTGCAGGCGGCGCAGGCCCGACTGCTGTGAGCGGGCGTAGCGCAGGGCCTTGTCGGGCCCGAGGTGGTGGTAGATGGCGCTGTGCAGCGCGGTGACCTTGGCGGTGGTGTTGCCGGTGGTCGCGTGGGCGATCCGCCCGGCCTCGAAGACCGCGACCCGCCGCCCGGCACGGGCGAGAGCCCAGGCGGTGCACAGGCCGGCGATCCCACCACCGATCACCGCGACGTCGAGGTCGCGCAGCTCATCGGCCGCCGTCGCGGTCGGGTACGACGTCGGCGGGGTGGAGCTCAGCCAGTACGAAACGTCATCTGCCACCGTTGGGCGATACCCTGATCCGCTCCCGGGCAATCCTCGGCCGCGCAGGGCACGGTCCTGGTGACGGCCTTCAGCGGCGGTGGCTCATGCCGGGACGGCCGGCAGGAGCCCGGCGAGGAGGACGACGGTGATGGCCTCGTTGACGGTGGTCAGGACGCGGCCGTCGGCGGAGAGGTTGCCCATGGTCATCTCCGGCTCGGTCCACAGCACGCGGCCGGCGCCGTCGTACAGCACCGAGCCGGCGTCGTCGACCGCGAAGAACAGCGGGCCGTGCCCGCCCCACACGCAGCGTGTGGCCACCGCCGCCAGCGGGGAGTCTGCCGCGAGCTTGTCCGGGACGGCCTGCGGCGTGACCCGGCGGGTGTGTACGACCGTGTCGCCGTCGAGGGTGAGCACCTGCGCCGCGGGCGGCACATGCGGGGACTGGTCGGCGTCCCGGGCGCCGCCCGCGACCGCGAGCCCCGTGCCGTCGGCGGCGAACGCGACCGCGTTGACGGCGGCCAGGCCGGTGTCGTGGCGCAGCAGGACCGTGCCGGTGGCGGTCTCGCGTACGACGACCTCCCCGGCGGTGCCCGCGTGCGCGAGCCGCCTGCCGTCGTGGTCTAGTGCCACCGGTCCGCAGGTGTCGGTGGACACGAGCCGGCGGAGCTCCCCGGTAGCGGTGTCGACCAGGTGGATGCCGCGGGCCGCCGCGCCGGCCGCGACCAGGCGCCCGTCGCCGCTGAATCCGATCCGGACAGCCGCATGCGCCATGTCGAATTGGCCGTCGGGGTCGGTGGTCTCGGCCAGGTCCACCTGCCACAGCGCCTCGCCGCCGGGCACGCGCCAGGCGTGCAGCCGCCCTTCCACCGCGCACACCGCGCTGGTCTCGTCCGGGCTGAGCTGGGCGTCGAGCGCCTCGTCGTGGAAGCCCGCACCGTCGAGCAGCTTCACCGGGGCAGTCCCGGCGTCGGTTCCCCACACGACGACGTCGCCGCCGCTGTGGTGCCATTCCGCCGCGGCGCACAGGACCAGCCAGCCCGCGCGGGTGGGGCACGCCACGGCGGTCGCGCCTTCGGAGAAACCGGCGAAGTCGGTCTCGTCCTCGTCATCGCCGGCGGGCGGGCGGCCGTTCCGGACGTCGTCGAGGTCGCCGAGTACGCGCCAGGCCGCCGCGGCGTGCCAGGGTCGGCTCACGCCCTGGCTGTGCTCGTCCCACCAGCCGTCGGGCATCGAGCGCAGCCGGGCCGGCCAGGTCCGCAGCCGCGCCACGGCCGCCGGCAGGGCCTCCGGGGCGGCGTGTTCGAGCAGGTCACACACGGCCTGCCAGGCGCCTTCGGTGGGCTCGCCGTCGAGGAGCGCCGCCAGAGTGGTGTCCTCGCTGTTCATGAGCCTCTCCCCGGGTCGACTGCGTGGGCGCATGCGGCATGGAACGTACCACCGTGGTCCCGGCCGCATCCCGGCCGTCGCGCAGGTGGCCGTACGCCCGGGATCGCGCGCGGACACGGAGGGCGAGCCTGCGGTCCGGGCACCGTTGGCGGGGCGTCGCCCGGGGGACGACGGCGATAAGGTGGCGGCGCACCGGCGATCAAGGCTTGACGACACCCGGCCACTGCGCGGGTGACGGTCGCCGATCCAAGGGGGATGGATGTTCGCGGTGCTCCGGAACAGGGACTTCCGGCTGCTCTGGATCGCGAGAGTCGTCAGCTGTGGGGGCAACCCGTCGCCCGGGCTCTGCTCCCGATCACCGTCATCTTCCTGGCGTCGAACGCGTCGCTCAGCGCGCTGTTCATCCCGTTCGGCGTCGACAACTGGGGAGGCCAGCAGCAGGTCGGCTTCGTGGTGTCGGCGCTGGGCGTGGGCTTCCTGCTCGGCGCGCCGCTGTTGAAGCTGCTCGGAGATCGCGTACAGCTCGGGCGGCTGCTCGCCGCGACCCGCTGCCCAAGATCGTGCTGCTGGGAAAGCCGCGCACCGCCGACTCCGTGCTCACCGGCGACCCGGCCGAGGGGGCGGTCCACGGCGAAGGCGCCCAGGAGCCCGACGAAGGGCCCGTCCTCGTACGCTGAACGAGACGTGACGGTCGGTCGCAGCCGTGCTCGATGCTGTCCGCTCCGAGTCGTTTGAGGTGGTTTGCCGCCGGTGACGGTGGGTAGTTCAGCCGCCATGCGGTGGACTCGGTGCCTCACCCAGCGGCGACAGTGCTGGCTCACCATTCTGCATGGGATCCACGTCGAGGAGAACCTGATCGACGGCGGCGACCTGGACGGGCTGCGCGACGCCGTGTCCGCCGCGGCGCGGAGCCTCGGCCTGACCGGAGACGGACTGGCCCAGTTGCGCAAGGCTTTCGGCGGGCTCGCGGCCGACGCCATCGGCGTGCGCCGGGTGCTGCTCTGGCACGACCGGCAGGCGGTGTACTGCCAGCTCACGTACCACGGCACGGCTTCCGGTCAGGACCCGCACCCCGTCTCGGCGGCCCCCGGCACGGACGCGGTCGACGTCGACGTCGTCGAGCTGTCGGGGACGACTCCCGGCGTGGCCACCATCGCCGTGCCGCATCTGCGACAGGCGGTACCCGCCTAAGGCCGTGCTTCGAAAGACTTTCATGATCGAGATGTGCTCGATGTGACGGCACTCAGACGGCGGCCGGCTGCGGAAGACCCGGTATCGTGTGGCGCCGGCCTGGCCGGATGCGGTCTACTGCAGTCCGTGGGTGGAACCGCGTTGAGTGTCCTGAGCCCGTGTACGGCTGACGACGTCGAACCAATACTCCTGGCGGAGATGGCAGCCGAGGGCCTGATCCGGTACGAGCCCGATCCTGACTACTGGTATTCCGCCGCAGGTCTGCCCTACGGATACGACTTCCAGGCGCCCGACTTCGAGGTCAGCGTCGAGGAGCTCGGGCTGGTCGCGCAAGCGGCCGGCGCGGTCATGCGCTGCGACATCCTGCTGCATATCCTCGTCAGCGACGTCGCCGGACGGCCTGCTCTGGCCCGCATCGCCGAGCGAGTGGCACGGCGGACCGACGGCTGGGTGTTCGTCGAGTTCCACTCTCCGCCTTCGGCAGAACTGATCGAGTCGCTGGAGAGTGCGGGCCGCTGCGTTCGTGTCGACGACGCCGTCTACCTGGACGCGACGGCGATGGGTGCCTGGATCGCCCACCCCGACTTTCATGTCATCAAGTGAGCACCATACGCGTCGGGCGGGGGCAATCAATGTCGTGTCACAGCCACGCGTCGATGGCGGCGACGTGGATGGTCGCCTCGGGTCGGTGAGGGCACGGGAGGTGCGGCCGAGGGTGGCCGCCGTAGCGGCGCCACGTGGCATGATCCCGCCATGGACCAGCAGGCGGCGCGGACGTTCGCCGATCGGTGGATCGCCTTGTGGAACTCACGTGATCTCGAAGGTGTGCTCACACTTTTCGCCGACCACGTCGTCTTCAGCTCGCCGAGCGCCGCGCGGCTGAGCCACGGCTCCGACGGCGTAGTGCGGGGCAAGGAAGCCTTGCGCGCCTACTGGGCCTACGCGCTGAGCCGCAATCCCGAGCTGCACTTCGACCTGCTCGGCGCCTACGCCGGCATCAACACACTGGTGATCAACTATCGCCATCAAACCGGCGTCCACGCCAACGAGGTCCTCATCTTCGACGGCCCCCTGATCGTCGAGGGATACGCCACGCACCTCACCTCGTAGCCCTCGCATCCCCAGACCTGGCGCGACGAGCCGGCTGTCCGCAGACATCCGGAGCGCCTTCGTCTGCTGAAGCGACCGGCGGCATAGACCACGGCGCCGCCGCCCGCGTCGGTGCCGAGCCGCGGGTTCTGCAGGGGGCCGCTGGCGTCGGGCCGAGCGTGCGACATATCCTATCTGGAGAGTAGGAAAGTGCTCTTCAGGCATGGATTCCCGGCGGTAGGAGGCGGCGTTGCTGAGTTGTTCACCGCTCCGCATTCTGCTGGTGGAAGACGACGCGGGCGACGCGCTGCTGGTCGCCGACGCGCTGGACACCCACGGGCTGGCCGAGTACATCTTCCATGTCGGTGACGGCCGGCAGGCGCTGGAGTTCCTGCAGGACCCCGCGGCGCCGCGCCCCGACCTGGTGCTGCTCGACCTCAACCTGCCCCGGGTCAGCGGCCACGAGGTCCTGTCCGTGGTGAAGAACGACGCCCGCCTGGCGACGATCCCGGTGGTGGTCTTCAGCACGTCGAGCAACCCCGACGACATCGAGGCCAGCTACGGCTCGCACGCCAACGCGTACGTCGTCAAACCGCAGGATGTCGACGGCTACGACCACGTGATCGGAGCGATCTACCGCTTCTTCGGCGACATCGCCGTACGCAGCCCCGCGCCCGCGTGACCCGCCGCGGTTCGCGGGCCCGCTGAGGCGGCCGGGCCGGGCGCGCTCTCCAGGTCGGGCGTGAGCGGGGTGAGCTCGGTGAGCCACAGGCCGTCGCGGCCCAGCGTCTCGCTGATCGCCGCGGGCCCGGCCAGGCCA
>NZ_JBFAOU010000267.1:0-7522 GCF_040675365.1 Catellatospora sp. NPDC049609
CCGGGCAGCCCGCCGGGGGCGGGACGGGCATCTCGCAAGATCGTCGAGATCCGGCACCGTGGCGGTCGCCCCGCCGCCACGGGTCCCCGGCCCGGTCGCGCCCGGTGACCTCGGGAGGGCGTCCGGTGTACGCAGCGCATGGGGACCATGCGTCCCACCGTCCGGTTAGGATGACGCGCATGCGCTGGGTGGGGCGGTTGTTCGAGGAGCGCTACACGGCGGTCCGCCTCACCGTCGTCGGGCTGAGCGGCGTCGGCTACCTCACGCTGACCCCGGAGGGCGCCGCGCTGAACACCGCCGACCTGGTGCTGGCGATCGCCGTGCTGGTCCTCGGGTATGTCGGCGTCCGGTGGCCGTTCGCGGCGGTGTGCGTGATGGCGGCACTGACCGGCCTCGGCGGGTTCGTCGGCGGCCACGACGACTCGGTGCCGACCGTCGGGCTGGCCTGGGCGCTGTTCGAGCTCGCGGCGCGCCGCCGGGGCCGGCGGATCGCCGTGGGTCTGCTGCTGGGCCTGGCCGGGCACGTCTTCTCCGACCTGGACGAGTTCCTCGGCGGCGTGGCGACCGTGTCCTACGGGGCGCTCGCGGCGACGGCCGGGCCGCTGCTGCTGGGCCTGCACGCGCGGGCGCTCGCCGAGCTGAACCGGCAGGCCGCCGAACGCGCCGACCGCGACCTGGAGCGGGTGCGTGCCGAGGAGCGCACCAGCATCGCCCGCGAGCTGCACGACCTGGTCGCGCATCACGTCGCGTCGATCGTGCTGCGGACCGCGGTCGCCCGTGACGTGCTGCCGCTGGCCGATCCGCGGGCCCGGCAGGTGCTCGACGACGTGCACGCCACCGGCACGGCGGCCCTGGCCGACCTGCGGCGGCTGGTGACCGTGCTGCGCGACCCGGACGCGGCGGGGCGGGTGCTGTTCGTGGACCCGGAGGGCCTGCCGGTGGCGCTGGACGCGGTCGTGGACCGCAGCCGGGGGCTGGGCCTGACCGTGCAGACCGAGATCGACCCCGCGGTGGTGCGGCTGGACGCGCGTACGGCACTGGCCCTGCTGCGGCTCACCCAGGAGGGCCTGGCCAACGTGGCCCGACATGCGGGCACCGAGACGCGGGCCCGGTTGTGCGTGCGGGTCGACGGCGACCAGGTCGTGTTCGAGCTGGCCGACTCCGGCGGACGCACGGCTGCGGCGGGCGCGGGCGGTGGTGGGTACGGCCTGGTCGGCCTGCGGGAGCGGGTCGAGGTGCTCGGGGGCGTGCTGCACGCGGGTCCGACCGGTGACGGCTGGCTGCTGCGGGCGCGCATCCCCGCCCATGCCGCGGACGCCGGGGCGATCGCCCCGAGGGCTGAGGGTGCTCCCTCGGCTGCGGGCCGGCTGCGGGGTGCGGTGTGATCCGGGTGCTGCTCGTCGACGACCAGCAGCTGGTGCGGGCTGGCCTGCGCATGCTGTGCGAGTCCGTGCCGGACATGGAGGTGGTCGGCGAGGCGGCCGACGGCGCGGCCGCGGTACGGCTGGCCGAGCAGCTGCACCCGGACGTGGTGCTGATGGACCTGCGCATGCCCGGGGTGGACGGCACGACCGCGACGGCCCGGATCCTGGCGCAGCGCCCGTCGGCCCGCGTCGTGGTGCTGACGACGTTCGACGACGACGACCACCTGTATCCGGCGCTGGCCGCGGGCGCGTGCGGGTTCCTGGTCAAGGACGCGAGCCCGGGTGAGCTGCTCGACGGGGTGCGCCGCGCCGCGGCCGGCGACAGCCCGTTCAGCCAGACCGTGCTGCGCCGCCTGGTCGACCAGGCCGTGCGCACCCAGGGGGCGCGGGCGCCCGCACCGGCACCGGCGGGGCTGACCGAGCGCGAGCGCGAGGTACTCGGCCTGGTCGGCGCCGGGATGTCGAACCCCGAGATCGCGGCGCGGCTGCACCTGGGCGTGACGACGGTCAAGACGCACGTGGCGAACCTGATGGCGAAGACCGGCGCGGCCAACCGCGTCCAGCTCGCCGTGTACGCGGCGAGCGGCGAGCCCGGCTGAACGGCGGCTCATCCGGGGCGCAACCCGGGTGGCGGTCATCCGCGTCCACATTGTGTGATCAGGTCTCGTCTGCGCCGGATGCCCGCGGTCCTCGCCCTCGCCACGCTGGGGGTGGTGGCCGGCTGCGACCCGTCCCCCGCCCCGGAGCCCGCGCCGAGCAGCGGTGCGAGCGCCGCGCCGGAGGTGGTGGAGCAGCCGGGCCCGGGCGACCACCGGCTGAGCACCGAGTGGAACGGCAAGCGCCGCACGTTCACCGTGCACGCCCCGCCGTCGTACGACGGCAGCCGCCCGCTGCCGCTGGTGGTGGTCATGCACGCGTACCCGGGTGACGGCACCGAGGTCGCCGCGACCAGCGGCATGAACGCCAAGGCGGACAAGGAGGGCTTCCTGGTCCTCTACCCCGACGGCTGGGCGGGTGGCATGAACGCGCTGATCTGCTGCGGCGGCGAGGACGACGTCGGCCTGATCAGGACGCTGGTGGCGCGAGTGGTGCAGCGGTGGAAGGCCGATCCGGCCCGCGTCTACGCCACCGGCATCTCCAACGGCGGCGACATGTCGGTCCGGCTGGCCGTGGAGCTGTCCGACGTGTTCGCGGCGGTCGCGCCGGTCAGCGGCGGCATCGGCGGCCGGGCGCTGAACGACGGCGCGTACCGGCCGACCAGGCCCGTCTCGATGATCACTTTCATCGGCGGGCTGGACCGGTATCACGCTCAGTTCACGTCCGGCTTGAACGCCTGGCGCGAGCGCCTGGCCTGCGAGCTCTGGCCGAAGAACGGGCCGCGCATGACCCAGGGGGTCAAGCGGGAGCAGCTGCGCTGCGCCGACGGCAGCGTGCTGGTGATCTACGACATCGCGGCGATGGGGCACAGCTGGCCGGGCGCCAACGGCGGGCCGATGACCTACCCGGAGAGCCCCGTCCCCGCGACGGACGCGATGTGGGACTTCTTCAAGCAGCACACCCGGTCCTGACCCGTGGGCGGCTTCGTCCGGGCACGCGCGTACGGCTGCGTGCGTGCCCGGCGACCGGGTCAGTCCAGCAGCCAGTAGCGCAGCTGGACGCCGTAGGGGGTCAGCATGAGCACGGCGACCGCGGCCGCGAGCACCGTGCCGGTGAGCTCCCAGGCGCGCACGCCGCGGCTCACGTCGCGCCACCGGGCCGCGACGTGGATCGCGCCGGCGGCGGCGGTGAGCAGCCCGAGGGGCACGGCCACGCCGTACAGCACCATCACGTAGCCGATCACGACGATCCACAGCAGCGGGTTCCAGGCGCTGCCGGGCAGGTGGTCCTTCGGGTCGCCGTAGCGCTCCAGCCCGGGGTCGGCGAGCCCGGCGTAGTCGCCCGTGGCCACGGCCGCGGCGAGCAGCGGCACCAGCGCGCCGAACGCGAAGAGCACGACGAAGGCGTACTGGAACCCGATCACGACGAGCGCGCCGCGGCGGGCGACGGACGGTGCGGTCTGCGTGTCCATCCGCGCCACGCTACGGGACGGCGGGCGCGGACGATGCCCCGTCAGGCGGCGCGCAGTGCCTGGAGCAGGGCGGCCGTGTCGGTGATCTCGTTGGCGATGGTCGGGCCGTTGATCTCGTGGGCGGCGTGCATGGCCTCGTGGCTGAACGCGGCGGTCGCGTCGCGTACCAGCGTGATGTGGTAGCCGCGCTCCATGCCGAACCGGGCGGTGGACTCCACGCAGGTGTTGGCGATCAGCCCGATGAGGATGAGCTTGTCGACGCCGTGCTGCATGAGCTGCACGTCGAGGTCGGTGTTGGCGAACCCGCTCTGCGCCCAGTGCTCGTGCAGCAGCACGTCGCCGGGCTGCGGCTCGAAGTCGGGGTGCCACTGCCCGCCCCAGGTGCCGACCGCGAACAGCTGGATGCCCGCGGCGCGCTGCAGGTATGGCGTGGCGTTGCGCCAGGTCTCGTAGTCGCCGGGCTGCCAGCGGCGGTGGCGGGAGTAGAAGACCCGGATCCCGGCGGCCCGGCAGGCGGCCACGATCTGGCGCATGTGCTCGATCAGGTCGACCGACTCGGCGACGTCCTTGAGCTGGGGCCAGCGTTTGCCGCCCTCGCTGATGAAGTCGTTGTAGGGGTCCGTGATGATCAGACCGGTGCTGCCGCTGTCGTACGCCACCATGCCCGTCCCCCGAAAACGCAGGTCACCCGAGCCTACGTCCGCCCGTGGGCCGGTGGGGCCGGTTCACCCGGCCCGGCCGGTGGGTACGCTGCCGCACGGAACCCGGGGTGCGGACGCGAGGAGGCGGCGATGGTGACGCGGGTGGCGATGTGGTCGGGGCCGCGCAACGTGTCCACCGCGCTGATGCGCAGCTTCGGCGCCCGGCCGGACACGCTGGTGGTCGACGAGCCGCTGTACGCGTTCTACCTGGCCGCGACCGGCCTGGACCACCCCGGCCGCGACGACGTGCTGGCCGCCCAGCCGCAGCGCTGGCAGGACGTGACCGCCCGGCTCACCGGCCCGCTACCGGGCGGGATCGGGGTGTACTACCAGAAGCACATGACCCACCACCTGCTGCCGGAGGTGGGCCGCGAGTGGCTCGGCGAGCTGGCCAACGCGTACCTGATCCGCGACCCGGCGCACGTGGTGGCGTCGTACGCGAAGGTGCGCGGCGAGCCGACCCTGGCCGACCTGGGCTACGCGCAGCAGTCCGAGATCTTCCGGGCGCACGGCGGCCCCGTGGTGGACGCCGCCGACCTGCTGCGCGACCCGGCCGGGGTGCTGTCGAAGCTGTGCGCGGCGCTGGGCATCGGCTGGGACCCGGCGATGCTGAGCTGGGCGCCGGGCCCGCGCGACACCGACGGGGTGTGGGCGCCGCACTGGTACGCCTCGGTCGAGGCGTCGACCGGGTTCACCGCGTACGACCCGTCCCCGGCGCGGGTGCCCGACCGGCTGCGCCACCTGGTCGACGCGGCGCAGCCGTACTACGCCGAGCTGCACGCCCACCGCATCACCGCCTGAGCCGCCGGCCCGCGCCTGCGCCGAAACGCGATCGTGCCGCGGCGCGGATCGTGTCAGGATGCCCGGCATGGCTGAACGCGCGCTGAGCTTCGGCACCATGGCGCAGGCATACGAGAGGTTCCGGCCGGGCTATCCCGACGAGCTCTTCGACCTGGTGATGGCGTACGCGGGCCGGCCGGTGCGGACCGCCCTGGAGATCGGCGCCGGGACGGGCAAGGCGACGCGCCTGTTCGCCCGGCGCGGGGTCACCGTCACCGCGACCGACCCGGACGCGGCGATGCTCGCCGAGCTGCGCAAGTACGTGCCGGCGGCCGTCACCACCGTGCGGGCGGCGTTCGAGCAGCTGGCGCCGGGTGAGCGCTACGGGCTGGTCTACGCGGCGGCGGCGCTGCACTGGACGAGCCCGGAAGGCCGGTGGCCGCGCATGGCCGCGCTGCTGGAGCCCGGCGGCGTGTTCGCCTCGTGTGGCGGCCCGGTCCGGCTGGCCGACCCGGCGGTGGAGGAAGCCGTGCAGGCGGCCCGCGCGCCGTTCCTGGACAGCGACGACATCCCCTCCCCGGACGGGACGCCGCCGGAGGAGCCCATGCAGTGGCCGGGCACGGAGCTGCAGCGCACGGCGTTGTTCACCGACGTGCGGCAGTCCGTGATCGAGCGGCGGCTGACGATGAGCGCCCGCGACTACGTGGGCCACCTGTCCACGATCTCGGCCTACCTGGTGCTGCCCGCGGCCACGCAGGATCAGATCTACCGCCGGATCCTGCGGGTGCTGCCGGACACGGTCGAGATCGACGCCGACATCATCGTCCACCTGGCGCGGCGCAGCGACCGGTAGCGCGCGGCGGCACCGGTCCCGCCCGAGCGTGGGATCAGAGCACGGGCGTGCCGGTGCTGCGGGCGTGGGCCTGGTAGATCTCGGCGAGTCGCTTGGTGACCGGGCCGATCCGGCCGCCGCCGAGCACCCGGCCGTCGATCTCGGTGACGCCCGCGATCTCGCCCATGGTGCCGGTGCAGAACACCTCGTCGGCGGAGTACATCTCGGCCAGCGACACGTCGCGCACGTCCACCTCGATCCCGGCCTGCGCGGCCAGCACCAGCACGGTCGCCCGGGTGATGCCCTCCGGGCAGGCGACGGTGCGCGGCGTGGCCAGCACTCCCCCGATCATCGCGAACAGGTGGGTGGCGTTGGTCTCGGCGACGAAGCCGCGCCCGTCGAGCATGAGCGCGTCGTCGGCCCCGGCGAGGGTGGCCTCCATCTTCGCCAGGATCGAGTTGATCAGGTTGTTGTGGTGGATCTTCGGGTCGAGCACGTCCGGGCCGGGCCGCCGCACGCTGGAGGTGGCCAGCTTGAGCCCGCTCGTGTCGTACACCGGCGCCTTGTGCTCGGCGAGCACGATCAGCGTGCAGCCGGACTGGTTGAGCCGCGGGTCCATGCCGCTGGTGACCTTGACGCCGCGGGTCAGGGTGAGCCGCAGGTGCACCCCGTCGGTCATCTCGTTGGCGCGCAGCGTGGCGGTGATCGCCGCGGTGATCTCGTCGTCGGAGGGCACGTCGGCGAAGCCGAGCGCCGCGGCCGACCGGCGCAGCCGGGCCAGGTGCGCGTCGAGCGCGAAGATGCGGCCCTGGTAGAGGCGCAGCCCCTCCCATACCGCGTCACCGCCCTGCACCACCGAGTCGAACGGGGAGATCCCCGGCTCGTCCCGGTGACGCAGGACGCCGTTCACCCAGTACCGCAGGTCGGCGTTGCGGGCGTCGTAGCGCTGAAGCATGGCGATCTCCTCGTGACGTCGGCGTCCCAAGGAGATCATGTGCCGGTCGGCCGGGCCCGCACCGGGTCACCGGCCGGCATTCGGCGCCGCGTCAGCGGGCGGCGGGCACGGTGGCGACGGGGTAGGGCGCGTCGCGCAGCAGTCCGGCCAGCATCGCGCGGTCGCGCCTGGCGGGCGCCTGGAGCACCAGCAGCGCCGTGCCGGGCGTGGTGAGGTCGGGCGGCGGCTCGCGGCGTACGTCGACGGCCGGGAAGTGCGCGGCGGCCGAGTCGACGTCCGCGGTGAACGGGTCCCCGTCGCGGGCGGCAAGGTCGCAGGCGAGCAGTGGGACCCCGCGCGTGGCCGCCTCGGCGAAGGCGAACGCCACCGCCGGGGCCGCCGCGGCGGTGCCGGTGCCGGCCAGCACGACCGGTGCGCCGGGTTCGACCCGTGTCGCGGGCACGGTGAGCACCGGGACCCCGGCGCGGCCGGCGAGCCGGGCGGTGCCGCGTACGTCGGCCGGGTCACGCCCGGTGACCAGCATGGCCGCCTGGCCCGCCTCGCGCTGCAGTGCCCGCGACAGCGACCGGCTCGTGCCGTGCAGGCTGACGCCGGTGCCCGGATGCTCGCGCCGCAGTGCGGCGACCGCGTCCCGGGCGACGTCCGCGGCCGGGTCGGGCCCGGCGAAGACCTCCGGCGGGTACGGCGCCATCGCCACCGGGTGCGCAAGGACGTGAAGCTGCGCCCGCAGGAGGTCAAGATGGCGTCGTCGCTGGTCGACTC
>NZ_JBFAOU010000268.1:0-7477 GCF_040675365.1 Catellatospora sp. NPDC049609
CCCACTTATCCCCCGCACCTTTACCCCTCTTCCCCAACACCCCGCTCTTCCGACCGGCCCGGGCCGTCGATCCGCCGCGGGCCGGCCTCCCCCACCATATTGGTCAGTGCCACGGCTCAGATCGCGCGGTGGCGGCTGGGCGGGTTCATCGGCACGCGCGCCGCGGTGTTGCCGGGATCGGCGACCCGCCGCAGCAGCTGCGCGTCCCAGGCGTCGGTGTTCATGCCTGGGGCACGCTCGGCCAGGCGCAGCAGCTCCTGGGCCTCCCGCCGCTGCCGGGACGCCATGCGGCGCGCTCGGCGGACCTCACCGAGCCACGACGACATCAGCCCGCCCACGGCGCACGCGCCGACGACCGCACCGACCACGCAGGCCAGCAGCAACTCGGTGAACGAGAACATATCTTGGGACAACGCAACTCCCCCATCGACGACCATGGCGATATAACCCCGCCTTCGTCGCACCAAACGATGCCGTCGGTGACCCCGGTCACACGACCGACCTTTCCGGACGGCGGTGAACCATGCCGCTCGACGCCGCCGCCGGCCCCCGACCGGGGAGCAGGCAGTCCCACCCCAGCGTGATCGCTGGGCGATGGGGACGCCCGTCAGTGACTCAGCTGTACGCGGACTCGCCGGGCCGCGGCGTCGGTCAGGCCCACCTGTGCCGGGTCGGCCGCCTGCTGCGCGATGACGGCGGACTCGCCGTCCTGCTCCACCAGCCGCGCGACGTAGTTCTGCACGTCCTGCGCGCTGACGTCCAAATCCTGAGCCAAGGTCGTGATCGTGTCCACAAGGATTCCCTCCGGTCGTCTGACGACCGGATTCCCGGCGGTGGCCCGGCTAATCCTCACCACCCGCCCGGGTGGCTCAGCCCGCTTCCTCAGCGACGCCGCTCGCGCGGCGGCGCGTCCGCCGACGGGTTCAGCACATAGGCGAAGGCCTCCACGTGCCCGGCGGTGGTGTGCACGGTGACCGGCACTCTCCGGTACTGGGGACCCTCGAAGTCGTCCAGGCGTGACCAGTGGGCGGGCAGGTCGGCCGATTCGAAGACCTGTACGTCGATGCGGTCCCCATCGCGGTCGACGACGAGCGCCGGGTAGCCGAGCGTCGCGCCCCAGCCTGCGTCGAGCAACCGGCCGTGGAGATGGCCGGCGAACCAGCGGCCGTCAAGCCCGTCGAGCTGATGGTGGTTCGGCTTTCCGGGTGCGAGGGTGCCGTACGTCGCCAGGCGGTGGTTCCCGCCGAGATTCTCGCTCACCTGATCAACGCTAACCTTCGGCAGCCCGGCTGAGCACGCCCTGCCCTGACGGCGGCGCCCGGCGGGCGGACCCGCGCCGGAACCGGCGTCATTCGCGCAGGAGGTATTCGCCGGCGAGCTGGACGGCCTCACGTGTGGTGTAGCCGGGGTGGTCGGCGACGATGAAGTGGCGGCCGATGGCGAGCGCGAACGCCAGGGTGCTGCGCGCCTCGACCTCGGCGGGATCGGTGAGGAACGTGCCGAACATCCTGCGCAGGAAGTCCATGCGCTCGTTGTCGATACGGCGCAGGCGCGTCGCGACGGCCTGGTCCTGGCGCGCCCAGGCACGGACCGCGAGATCTATCCGGTGCAGCTCCGCCGAGAAGGTGAGCTGCCCGGCGCGGCGGAACCTGTCGGCCGCGTCCCCGCCTTCGGCGTCGACCTGGGCGATGACCTCCCTGGTGCAGCGGCGTTCCCACTCGTCGAGCATCTCCGCGAGCAGCGCGGGACGGCCTTCGAAGTGCCCGTAGAACCCGCCTTTCGTCACCCCCAGCCGGGCCGCGAGCGTCTCCACCCGGACCGCGTCGGGTCCGCGCTCGGCGAGGGCCTCGAGGCCCGCCTCTATCCAGCGGGCTCGTGTCGTGCGTGCCACAGCGGGAATCGGGTCACCTCCGGTATCGGGAGTCTGATGTGTACGGTACCGTACGCATCAACTATACGGCACCGTACATATGCGGTCCACCATCCGCGGCGGTCGTGCCGGGTCCGAGGTGAAGGAGCGAGCTCATGGCGATCCACAGAAGACGCAAGCTGCGCTGGGCGAGCGGGATCATGGTCTTCCTGGGGGCGGGGCACCTGTGCCTGCTGGCGGCGATCGCCTGGGGGGACGTCGTCGGCTGGGCGGAGCGGGGATGGTGGGCGGCCGTCCCCCTCGCGTTCGGCGGCGACACCGTAACCACCGTGGCGTCCCTGCAGAACAAGGTCACCTTCTGGTCGGGTCCGGCAAGCTTCGCCGTGCCCCTGGTGCTGCTGGGGTGCCTGCTCTGGCACCTGTCCGGCCGTGGGGTGGCGGTGCCGGCCGCGATCGGCTGGACCCTGGCGGCATGGTGCGCCCTGGCCGGCATCATCCTGGTGCCGTCGCCGTTCTTCCTCGGTATCGTCTCCGGTTTGCTCATCGTCCTGGCGGCGCGGCACCGCACCCCGCAGGGGGCCGCCCCAGAGGCACCGGGCGTGTCCTGACGGTGCAGGTGGAGACGCTGCCCGCACTCCCGCGGGCAGCGGAGGTGATTGGCCCGCCGCCGTTGGGGTATGGACCGGGACTGAGACATCACCAGCTTCCGCGCAGGCCCGAGCCGGGCCGACCGCCGTCCCCGGCGGTCGCGTCGCGCGGGGCATGCGACCAGCGAGGAGAACCGGCGTGGCGCGATTCATGACCATCGGGTACGGCGACCAGGACGGTTACGACCGCACGGACGCGACGGTACGCGACCGGGCGCACGCCCACGACGCGAAGCTGCGCGAGGCCGGCGTCGAGAGCGGCATCGCGGGCGCCGCCGTGCAGGTGCGCAATCACGACGGCGCGGGCACGACCGTGACGGACGGCCCCTTCATGTCCAGCACCCTTCCGGTCGCCGGGTTCGCGATCATCGAGGCGGAGTCGATGGAGGAGGCGATCCGGCTCGCGTCGCTGACCCCGTGCGCGGTCGCGCACGGCGTCGTCGAGGTGTGGCCGCTGACCGAGCCGGTGTAGCGCACCAGGCGCTCCGGCGCGGCGGACAGGGGCGCGGCTCGCGGCGGCCCGTCCAGACCGGCCGCCCCTCACGGCGCCCGCTCCCCGGCCGCCGCGTACCCACGCTGCCCCGGTCATTCGAGGCTGCGAGCTGCTGAAACGCCGCCGCATTTGTTTGGGTGCCGATCCGGCGGGGTAGTGGAGCGGTCATGACACAGAGCAAAGACGTGGTATTGAGCGACGGGCCGTTCGACGGCTCCCGGCTGGACGGGGCGGAGGGGCCGCTGCTGGAGATGGAGGCCGACGGGCTCATCCATCGCTACGTCGCGACCACGGCGACCCGACGCGTGGACGACGACGAGCTTCCGGTCTACCAGTTCGACGGCACGATCTCCCCGGACGGCGGCATGGCCGGGACGGAGAATCCGGAGAACCGGATCGCCTCGCCGCTGGCGGACGAGTTGCGGGCAGAGAACGCCTGATGGCTGCCGCCCCCGCGGTGGCGGTGACAGCGACGGCCGGGCGGCCACGCTGCGGTGGCCCTCAGGTCGCCATGGAAAAAGCCATGCCGTTACAGCTGCGGAGGATGGCATGACCTCCATCAGCACACAACGACCCACTCTCGCCGATTTCGGGCGGCCGCGCATGCGAGGCCGGCTGCACGTGTACGGCTTCTTCGTCGCCGTCGTCTGCGGCATGGTGATGGTCGGTGTCGCCGCCACGCGGCCGGGACCGGCAGCCGTGGCCAGCGCGGCCGTCTACTGCGTCACCGTTTGCGCGCTGTTCGCCGTCAGCGGGCTCTACCATCGCCGCGTCTGGAGCGAGCGGGGCTACCAGACCATGCGCCGACTCGACCATGCCATGATCTTCGTTTTCATCGCCGGCACGTACACCCCGCTGTGCGTCCTGCTGCTCAGCCAGGCCAAGGCGGCGCTGGTGCTGACGTTGGTCTGGATCGGAGCGCTGGCCGGAGTCACGGTCTCGATGATCCGGCCGGGCGCGCCCCGTTCGGTGTTCGCACTCATGTACCTGGGCCTGGGCTGGGCCGCTGTCGTGATCCTGCCCGACGTCGCGCAGGTGGGCGGGACGGTCGCACTGTCGTTGCTGGCGGCCGGTGGCCTGGTCTACAGCGCCGGCGCGGTCCTGTTCGCGCTGCGCCGGCCGGACCCGTGGCCCGCGGTGTTCGGCCACCACGAGGTGTTCCACGCCTGCACGCTGGTCGCCGCCCTCTGCCACCACATCGCGATCTACCTCGCCATCCTCGCCTGAGCCCTGCCACGTGCGGGCCCGCGGCGCCCGAAGTGAGCGTCCGGGGATGCGGGCCGTGGCCCCCGGTCACTCCTCCGGATCGGCGAGCCCGCAGAACCGGTAGACCCAGGGCGACTGAATGCCGGTGCTCTGCTCCCGCACGTAGACCGCTTCCCAGGCATCCTGTGCCTCCGACTCCGCCGACGCCACCGACGCCGTCGTCGGTGGGCACAGGCACACCGACATCGGCGGATCATCAGGTCGGTCGACCTCGAGTTCCCTGAGCACCTCGGCGCAGCCGTGGACGAACTTCACCATGATCTTTGCCATGACATCTCCCCCACCCGGCCACGGCGCCCCCAGGGACACGCGCGTGACGCACCATGAATATCGCCATGATGTACGGAAAACGCACGTCAGCGCAGCGAGACTGCGGTTTCGGTGACCAACCGCGACTCATCCGCCAGACCGGCCGGCGAGTCGGCCGATCTGTGCCGTGTCGAGGTTTGCGCCTGGCCTGAGCGGGGGTACGCGCGGCCGGTCAGAGGCCGGCGATTAGGGCCGCATGGACGATGGCCGATGCCTGAAGAATAGTTACGATGCATCAATGTCTATCCGCAAACATTTTGCAGCCGCGGCGACGGTGCTGGCGGCGAGCCTCGCCGTCACCGTTCCCGCGAGCCCGGCGCAGGCGGTGTCCGTCGTCGAATGCGAGTCCCACGCGAGCTGGTACGACTGCGACATCCAGCCCGGCTACTACGTGTCCGCGTGGTACGTCGACGGCGTGGCGGTCGGGTGGCCCAGCGGGCCGTGCGACCCCGGGCCGACGCGGCACACCGTCCGCGCCGACTGGTACACCTCCGCCGGCAGCGGGACCGCTCGGGCCACCTTCGTCTGCCGCGCCTGATCCGGTCCGGCGGCGAGCGACCTCCCACGGTCCGGCCGCCCTTCGGGCAGCTCGACCACGGAGGTCGCTCGCGCGCTCCCGGCGAACGCACCGCTCTTTCCCGGTGCGGTGTCGCCGATGTCTGACGGGTGCCGGCCGCACTCCTTCCCGATCATCGCTCAGGTGAGCGGAGCTGGTCGCCTCCGCGCCGTGACGACGACCGCGGCGGTGGCCGCCACGGTCAGCACGGCCACTGCCGCCAAGGCGAGCCAGGTCTGCGCATCCGGGTGGATCAGCGGCTGGCCCCGCTTCGCCTGCCAGGTGAGCACCGCGAACACCCCGGTATAGCCGAGTGCGGCCACACCCACCAGCCGGGCCCTGACCCGTTCGTCGCGCAGCCTGCCGCGCCGGGAAGCCAGCAGGCCGAGGCCGGCTGCGACGAGCAGCAGCACCTGGATGCCGTGCAAGCCGACGAAGTGCGGCACGCGCAGGTCACCGCCGGTCGTGCTCCAGTGGGTGAGGGGCATGCCGGTGCCGTCGGGGTCGCCGATGCCATGGCCGCCGATCATGGACACCGGTCGGCCGTTCGCGTCGGTCACGGTGCGGGGCGCGACCGCCGCGGAGTTGCTCAGCCACACGGCCACGACCATGCCGGCCACGGCCAGCCCGAGTCCGGCGCGCAGGGCGCGGGTCACCGGGAGGTCGCCGGTGCGCTGGATCAGCACCAGGACCGCGATGGCCAGCGTGGTCAGCAGCAGCGGCAGGACACCGAACCCGAACACCGTCCGCACGGTGCGCGCGACCGGGTCGGTGCCGCTGTTGAAATGGCTGAACGTCCCGTGCCCGGCGGCATAGACCACGGCACCGACGTCCAGCAGCCCGGCGACCGCGAAGACGGTGCCCAGCCACCAGCCGACGCGGCGGCCCCGGCGCAGCTTGCTGAGCAGCGACGCGAGCGTGAGGCCGTACACCCCCATGGCGAAGCCGAACTTCATCGGCTTGAGCCAGACCGATTCACCCAGGAGCAGACGATCGTCGACGACCATGCCGACGGCACAGGCCGGCACCAGGGCGAACAGGACCATGGCGCTCGCCGTCAGCGGGCGGTGCCAGCCGCGCATCGCGGCGACAGGTGCGGTGAGGGTGGTCAACGATTGCTCCCCGGCGGCGATCAGGAGGTCAGCGGTCGCCACCGACCGGACCTCCATGCTGATGCGGTATGCCGCCAGCCTCGGCGATCGCACGGCGCCGAACCATCCGGCGGACTACCGCAACCGCGGTGGGGCCTGCCCCAGGATTGTCCGTCCCATGATGGAATGCGCACGGCCCGGCAGAAACGAGGAGCGAGCACCCATGATCACCCTGCGACGCCGGGCCGCCCTGGCCGCCACGCTCATCTGCGTGGCCCTCAGCGGCTGCACGAGCCGACCGGTCACCACCCCGGCACCGACCACCGCCGCCTCCGCGTCCCCCACCCGGGACGCGGCGGCCGGCGCTTTCGCGGACCTGGAGGCCCGGTTCGACGCCAGGCTGGGCGTGTACGCGCTCGACACCGGCACCGGCCGCACCGTCGCGCACCGTGCCGATGAGCGCTTCGCCTACGCCTCGACCTTCAAGGCGCTGGCCGCCGCGGCGGTCCTGGACGCCACGAGCACCGACGAACTCGACCGCATCGTCCACTACGGCACCGCCGACCTGATCCCCTACTCCCCTGTCACCGAGAAGAACGTCCAGACCGGGATGAGCCTGCGGGACCTGGCCGACGCGGCCGTGCGCTACAGCGACAACACCGCCGGCAACCTGCTGCTCGACCACCTCGGCGGCCCCGAGGGCTTCGAGCGGGCGCTGCGGGGCATCGGCGACCGGACCACCGCTCCCGCGCGCCGCGAACCCGAGCTCAACCAGGCCACCCCCGGCGACGTCCGGGACACGAGCACCCCGCGGGCGCTGGCCGCCGACCTGCGTGCGTACGCCCTCGGCGACGAGCTCTCGGCCGACGACCGCGCCCTGTTCGTCGGGTTGCTGCGCGGCAACACCACCGGCGACCGGCTCATCCGGGCCGGGGTCCCCGCCGGCTGGCAGGTCGGCGACAAGACCGGAACCGGCCGCTACGGCACCCGCAACGACATCGCCGTGATCTGGCCGCCGCAGGGCGACCCGATCGTCCTTGCGATCATGTCCAGCCGCGCCGACGAGAACGCCACCCGCGACGACAGGCTGATCGCGCAGGCCGCGGCGGCGGCCGTCGACGCCTTACGTCGGTAGTTCATTTCTCGGCCCCGCCGCGACGGACCTCCCCCAGCGGCCACAGCTCAGACCGAAGCCCGCCGCGTCACTGCGCCGTGCTTACTCGTTTCGGGACGTGGTCCACGTCC